>CAYWBE010000027.1:0-13564 GCA_964456295.1 uncultured Candidatus Nemicrothrix sp. | reverse complement strand
CCACGACGAGGCCAACGACCTGTGGGGCGTGTCCCGCTACGACGACATCGTGGCCGTCGAGAAGGACAAGGCGACCTTCTCCAACTCCGGGCAGCCGGCTGCCGGCCCGCCACTTCCCCCCAGGACCGGGCGGGGATACCGCCCCAACATCCCGGCCGACCGGTCCATCATCGGGCTGGACGACCCCCACCACCTGCTGCGCCGCAACGTCGTGTCGCGCCGCTTCACCCCACGGGCCGTCGGCCGCTGGGAGGACCACGTCACCGACACCGTCACCGCACTGCTGGACGACGCCCTGTCCACACCCCGGGCCGACGGCACGTGCACCGTCGAAGCCGTCGGCGAGCTGGCCGCTCCACTCCCGGCCCAGATGATCGGCCTGCTCCTGGGCTTCGGTCCCGACATGTGGCCCAGCCTCCAGGACTGGTCGGAACGGACCATCGCCCTCGGTGGCGGCCCCCGCTACCACGACCACGACGGCGTGGCCGCCGCCATCGAGTTCGCCGGAGCGTGTGCAGAGCTCTACGAGGCCAAGGGGCCGATGGTGGCCGACGGCTGCCCGATGGACGACGTCATGTCGGTCTGGATCGACCGGGAACGCCAGGGACCCGACGCCATGGACGGCCACCCGTTCGGACTCGACGAGATCATCTCCGACTGCCTGTTGCTGCTGGACGGTGGGGCCGAGACCACCCGGACGGTCATCGCCCGCACGCTCGTGGAACTGGCCCGCCGACCCGACCAGTGGGCGCTGCTACGCGGGGGCGCCGACATGACGGTGGCCGTCGAGGAGTTCATCCGGTGGGTTACCCCCATCCACAACATGTGCCGGGTGGCCACCACCGACGTCGAGATGCACGGCCACACCCTCCGCGCCGGCGACCAGCTGGTCCTCATGTACTCGTCGGCCAACCGGGACCCGGCACACTTCGACGACCCCGAGTCGTTCGACGTGACCAGGGACCCGAACCACCACATCGCCTTCGGCTTCGGCACCCACTTCTGCCTCGGGGCGGCCCTGGCCCGCCTGGAGATCCGGTCGTTCTTCGAGGAGTTCGTGTCCCGGGTGGCCGAGGTCCGCCTCGCACCGGGGACCACCCCGGTGGAGATGCCCAACGCGTTCGTCCACGGGCTGCGGGAAGCCCACCTGGAGCTGGTCCCGGCCTGAGACCGACCGGTCAGCGGCTGGCGGTCAACGCCGGTCGTCGTCCGGCGGGGCCATGAGGTCCAGTACCCCCGGAAAGCCGGGGACCTTTCGAAGGGCCCGGTCCGCCCAGAAGAAGGCCACCATGCAGGCCAGCGTCCCGGCAGGCCATCCCACCAGGAACCGGATCAGCACGTAGCCGCTGGCCGACGTCTGGTTGAACAACCACACGTCCCATGCCGAGGTCAGGAACTGGTAGACGCCCATGGCCACCGTGAGGTGCCCCATCACCCGGACGTACCGGGGATGGTCACGGGTGGCCCGGTCGAAGGGAACCACCAGGTGGGCGTAGCGGGCCAGGAACGGCCGCCCGGTCACCACGGTGCCGATCAGCGCCAACCCGATGGCCGCCTTGGTGCCGATCCCGATCCCGAAGTACACGGCCTCGGAATCGGTGACGATGCCGATGACCGCCCTGACCAGCAGGTAGGCCACCAGGATCGGCAGGTAGCGGCCGACCTCCTCACCTCGCCGTCGCCGACCCACCACCACCTTGAGGCTCCACAGGGTGGCCCCGGCCACACCGGCGGCCAGCCCCCAGAGCCGCTCCAACCCGACGAACAGGACGATGGGGAGAATCGAGTCCCAGACCCTGGAACGACCGCCCCCGGTGCGGTCGGGCCGGGACGGGTCCGGCCCGGTGGGGTCAGATGGCGAAGGCATCGCGGGCGGCGACCGACCCCAGCGACAGCACGCCCTCGGGCACCAGGTCGGCGATCCGACGCACCTCGGCGTAGTGGTGGTGGTGGGAGGCCTCGGCGAACAGTCGGCGGCGCTCGTCCAGGCGGTCACCGGTGGGCGGATCGTCGAGGAACCCGAAGATCGAGAAGGCCAGTTCGAGATCGCCGGCCACCGGGGCACGCCCGAACAGGGCGGCCCGCTTCAGGGCGACGCCCACGCAGCCGACCACCACGTCAGCGGCGTGCTCGCCGGCACCGAGTCGGAGTCGGGGCACGAAACCGCGGGCCAGCCGGAGCGCATAGCCCTGGTCGGGACCCTGGCTCCCCAACCGCCCACCACGAGGCTGGCCACCCACCACCTCGCCGGGTCGATCGGCGTGCCACGGTCCGAGCCGGCGTCGGGGTCCTGAGTAGGCCCGACCGGTGGACCGGACGGCGGGTTGGGGGACGTAGCTGGGCGCAGCCATGGACTCAGGCTACGGGGCCGGTCGGCAACCAGACCCAGCCGAGTACCGCCCTGGTCCCGGGTTCGTCGTATCCCTCGCTCCCGGCGAACCGGACCCGGTCGGTCGACTCGTCGAGGACCCGGACGTGGACGACCGGCGCATCCCCGCTGGCCGCCTCCAGCACGTCGTCGACCGACCGGTAGGTAGCCAGCAGCTGGAACATGGCGATGGTCGGACTGATCATGGTCAACTCGCCATCCGCCCACCGGGTCAGGACGTCGACCGGCCGGCACCACTCGGCGTGCACCGCCTCGTGGCCATCGACCACCGGGTCAGCGCCCGCCGGCGCCCGGGCCACGAAGAAGGCCGTGTCGTACCGCTTGATGCTGGGCATGGGGGTCACCCACCGGGCCACCGACCGGAGGCCGGACAGGTCCACCCGTGCCCCGGCGGCCGACACCAGGTCGGCCAGCGAAACGGCACCGGCCTCCAGGTCATACCGCCGAGCCACCAACCCGGCGGCCACATCCCGGTCGTCGATCCCGACGGTCAGCCCCACCTCCTCGATGGTCTCGCGGAGCGCGGCGACCCGGTACGAGCAGGGGTCGTCCATGCCCCCCAGGTCGGCGGCCCCACCGGTGGCGAGGTCAGACCACCGGGGGTCCCGGTCGCCATCGTCGACCGCACCACCCGGGAACAGGGTGTGGCCGGCCACGAACGTCGAGGCATCGGTCCGGCGCAGGGCCAGCACGTGCAGGTCGGGCCGGTCGTCGAGGAGCACCACGGTGGCCGCCGGTCGGATCGGCACCCCGTCGGTGGGCAGGTCGCCCCGACGTGGACCAGCCACTCGCCCCTGCTGTCGCCCCCCGACCATCCGACGATCGTAGGGTCGGGGCCATGGCCGACGACCAGACCACCGAACGGCCCGACGATCCACCGGCCGGGCCGCCGGTCGAACCACTGGTCGCACCACCGTCCCGGCCGGTACCCGCCGACCTGCTGGCCGGCCTGAGCGTGGCCATGGTGCTGGTGCCCCAGTCCATGGCCTACGCGGAGCTGGCCGGCCTGCCGTCCCACCTCGGCCTGTTCGCCTCGGCCCTGCCGCCCATCCTGGCCGCCTTCTTCGCCTCGTCTCCCTACCTGCAGACCGGACCGGTCGCCCTGACCAGCCTGCTGACGTTCGGTGCCCTGGCCGGGATGGCCGAGGTCGGAACCCCCGACTACGTGGCCATGGCCGCCCTGCTGGCCATGCTCGTGGGGCTCACCCGCCTGCTCCTCGGCGTGCTGCGCCTCGGGGTGGTCACCTACCTGATGCGGGACCCGGTGGTCACCGGCTTCACCTCGGCGGCGGCCATCCTCATCCTGGCCTCCCAGCTCCCCAAGGCCCTGGGTGTGGCCGCCCCCGACGGCGGCGTGCTGTGGCGGGCCGGCTGGTCCATGGGCCACGTCGACCACTGGGAGGCCGCGTCGGTGGTCATCGCCGCAGTCACGGTGCTCCTCGTGCTGACCGGCCGTCGGGTCGTGCACCGCCTCTTCCCGGGGGCGCTGCTGGCCGTGGCCGGTGGCGTGGTGATCAGCCGACTGGCCGACTACGGCGGCCCGGTGGTCGGGGACGTACCCACCGGCCTGCCCGACCTGTCCCTGGACCTGCCGTGGGGCTCCACCGGCTCGCTGCTGGTGGGCGGGGTGCTCATCGCCCTGGTGGGCTACGCCGAACCGGCGTCCATCGCCCGGGTGTTCGCCGACGCGGACCGGCAACGCTGGAGCGCCGACCGGGAGTTCGTCAGCCAGGGGGTGGCCAACGTGGCCGCCTCGATCTCCGGGTCCTTCCCGGTGGGTGGATCGTTCAGCCGGTCCTCGCTGAACCGCCTGGCCGGCGCCCAGACCCGGTGGTCCGGGCTGGTCACCGGCGCGGCCGTCCTGGCCTTCCTGCCCTTCGCCGACGTGCTGGCCCCCCTCCCGAGGGCCACCCTGGGTGGGGTGGTGATCGCCGCGGTGGTCGTCCTGGTCCGACCGGTGGCCCTCGTCTCCATGGTCCGCCGGTCACCCAGCGATGCCCTGGTGGCCTGGGCCACCTTCGCCGCCACCCTGGCCCTGGCACCCCGGGTCGAACAGGGCGTGCTGATCGGCATCCTGCTGTCGCTCGCCGTGGGCCTCCGGACCAGGCGGACCGGCTAGCCGACGACCCCAGCGGCCCCGGCGACAGGTCCGGCCACCGACGGGAACCCGGCCATCAGCGGGAGTCCGGTCAGAGCCATGCCTCGACGAGGGTGGCCACATCGGTCAGCGTGGCCACGGGAGCCAACGTGTGCTCCAGGACCTGCCCGCCGTAGTCGGCGTCGGTGGCCACCGTGCCGTCGGCCGGGACCACCACCTGGAAGCCCCCGTTGACCAGGTCGAACACCGTGTTGGGGATGGCCACGTTGAGGCTCACCCCGACCACCACCACGGTCGTCACGCCCTCGTTCCGCAACATGGGCGCCAGCTCGGTGCCGGCCACCGGCGACAGCCCGTGGAAGCGGGGCACGACGACGTCGGCGCCCTCCACGAAGCCGATCTCGGCCGCCGGCTCGACGGCCTCGGTACCGGCGAACTGCTGCACCTCGGACCGGCGTCCGGCCGCGAAGAGCCGGGAATTGCGGTTGCCTCCCCACAGGTCCCGGTGGGCGTGGAACGTGCAGTGCACGACCCGTACCCCGACCGCCCGGGCCGCTCCGGCCAGGTCACCCAGACGGGGCAGGAGACCGGCGGCAGCCACCGCCTCGGCCAGCGCCGGCACGTTGGACGCCTGGCCCACCACGCCGTTCTGGCACTCCACGACGCACAGGGCGGTGTGCGCCGGTTCCACCAGTTCCCGGAGATCCATGGCCATCGACCGACCCTCCTCCCGGCGACGCCGGGCTCACTCGAACTTCGTGCCGGCCTCGCGCAGGACGTCCAACCAGCGGGCCCCGGCATCCGGGGCCATCTCTCCGGGACGGTAGGTCACCCCGTGGAGCGTGCCGGTCCACGCGAAGGTACCGAACCGCTCCCGGACCGACCACGACACGGGGGACTTCCGGTCGATGCCCACGTCGATGCCCTGGAAGGGGGCCATGGCCGTCAGCACGGGGAGGTCCCGGGCGCCACCCACCACCTCGCCATCCACCCGTAGTCCGACATGCACCCGCAGGTCGCCCACCGCCTCGACGGCCAGCACCACGGAGCCCACCCCGTCGGCCAGCGTCCCCCCGTCCACCTCGGTCATCGAGCCGTAGCCGTTCCAGGCCAGCAGCAACCGGTCGTCGACCACGTAGAGGGCGTAGCCGCCGCCCTGGTCCCCGTGGGCCACCAGGGTTCCCCAGTCACCGGGCGTGAAGTCCAGGTCGACCTCCACGTCGAACGACCGGAAGTTGACGAGCGCCAGCGACCGGTAGCGCTCGGCGGTCGGGGCACCGGGCCGGAAGGTCGTCTCGACCACCGCGTCGGCATCCCACGGGGGTCGCAGCAGGTTCTTGACGTTGTTGCCCTCGTCCAACGGGAACACCTGGTTGGCCCACGCCGCCCGCTCCCAGGCCTCGACGAGCTCGGCCAGGCGTTCGGGCTGCTCGGCGGCCAGGTCCCGGGACTCGGTGGGGTCGACGGCCAGGTGGTGGAGCTCCCACGCCTCCGTCGAGAACGGCGTCCTCGGTTGGCGACAGGTCACCGCCGACCAGCCGTCCCGGTAGTACCCGCGGTGGCCCATCTGCTCGTAGTACTGCTCGGGATGGGTGCTGTCGGCCCCGGGGTCGCCGAGCGACCGGGCGAAGCTGGCCCCGGCCGGCGGGGGCACCGGGCTCCCATGCCTGGTGGTGGGCATGGGCACCCCGACCAGTTCCAGCACGGTGGGCAGCAGGTCGGTGACGTGCTGGTACTGGCGTCGGATCCCACCGGCGTCGGGCAGGCCGGCGCCCCGGGACACGATGAACGGCACCTGGTGGCCGCCCTGGTGGGTGTTGATCTTGTAGAGGCGGAACGGGGTGCCCGACACCATGGCCCAACCCGACGGGTAGTGGGCCAGGGCCTGCGGGCCGCCCAGCAGGTCCATCCGGGAGTGGTCCAGTTCGACCGAATCCAGGGGGTTGGCCCGGGTCTGGCTGATGAGGGTCCGGAAGTAGGCCGAGGTGCCGTCGTCGAGGCCCTCCCGGCTACCGCCGTTGTCAGACGTGAACACCACCACGGTGTTCTCCCACTCCCCCATGGCCTCCAGGCCGTCGCGCAGCCGCCCCAGGTTCTGGTCGACGTTGTCGACCATGGCGGCGAACACCTCCTGGTATCGGGCGAACAGCTCCTGCTCCATGGTCGACAGGTCGTCCCACGCCCGCACGGCGTAGTTCTCCTCGGTGTTGCGGGGCGGGAGCACCACGTCGTCGTCGAAGATGCCCAGCGCCTTCTGGCGCTCGAAGCGGAGGCGCCGCACCTCGTCCCAGCCGGCCTCGTACCGGCCCCGGTACTTCTCCAGGTCGTCCGGGCGGGCCTGCAACGGGGCGTGCACCGCACCGTGGGAGAAGTAGAGGAACCAGGGCTTCGTCGGATGGCCGTCGCGGACCTCGCGGACCATGGAGAGCGCCCGGTCGGTCAGGTCGTCGGTGAAGTAGTAATCGTCCGGGTAGTCGTCGACGTCCAGCGCGTGGTTGTCCTCGTAGAGGCGGTGCGGCTGGTGGAAGTTCGTGAACCCATCGAGGATCCCGTAGAAGCGGTCGAACCCGGTCTGCAGCGGCCAGCCGTCCTTCGGTCCGGCCTCGGTCAGCGCACTGTCCGGACACAGGTGCCACTTGCCCACCATGAGGCTGGACCAGCCGGCGTCCCGCAGCACCTCGCCCATGGTCACTGCATCGGAGCGGATCGACGCCGCGTAGCCCGGGAACCCGGGTTCCATGTGGCACACCGTGCCCACCCCGGCCAGGTGGTGGTTCAGCCCGGTGAGCAGGGATGCCCTCGTCGGAGAGCACATCGGGTTGACGTGGAAGTTCGTGTACCGGAGGCCCTCGGCGGCCAACCGGTCGACGTGCGGCGTGTCGATCTCGGAACCGAAGCACCCCACGTCGCTGTAGCCCAGATCATCGACCAGCACGACGAGCACGTTGGGGGCACCGTCGGGGGCCGTCGGAGGACGGGTCCACGACGGCGTCGAGGTGGACATGATCCGGCCCACCTCGCCCCCGAAACCCGGGTAGGCGAACCCCCCGCCGGCGGATGGTTCGACGTCGGCCACGGGGCCGAACCTAGCCAGCGGAGCCGGACCGGCCGGGACCGGACGTCCGGCGCCGAAGCCGTGCCGTGGGAACCACCAGGAGGCCACAGACCACGACCACCAGGCTGAAGGCACCGGCGAACCCCCACGAGGAGTCGGCTACCGCCCCCAGGGCCAGTGGCCCGGTGAAGCCACCCACCTCGGCCACCGCGAACCACAGTCCGAAGGCCGCCCCCGTGTTGGCCGGGGTGACCGACCGGCACTCCATGAGGCCGATGAGGACGAGGGGGACCAGCGCCGATCGCAGCCCGGCCATGGCCACCGGAACGGGGTCCAACGCCGTGGGTAGGACGATGACGGCCACCAGGGAGGCTGCGACCATGGCCAGCATGGCCAGCATGGCCCGGGGCACGCCAGCCTGGGTGGTGCGTCCGGGCACGACCAGTGAGGCCACCACCCCGACCAGGCCACCGAGGGCCACCCAGTTGGCGGCCGCCATGGCCGAGAACCCGCTGTGCTCGCGCAGTGCAGCAGGCATCCATCCACCCAGGCCGTGGCCGATGAAGAACACGCCCAGTCCCAGCACCAGGACGGTCCGCACCTCGGGATCGGCCAGCAGGGCGCGGCGGCCGGCCGCCCCGGCCACCTCGGTGGCCTCCACCACGATCGGCGGATCGGGGGCGCGCCCGGACACCACCACCCAGGCCAGGAGCGCCACCACGATGGCCCCGACCTCGATCACGATGGTCGTTCGCCAGGATCCGGTGAGGGGCATGAGCACCGAGTTGGACAGCACCAGGGTCACCATCCCGCCGATGGCCGGCATGGTGCTGTACGTCCCGATGGCCAGGCGCCGTTCCCGCTCCTCGCCGAACCACAGGCCGACCGCCTTGGGTGCCCCGGCCGAGATGAGCGGACCACCCAGCCCGAACAGGGCGATGGCCAGCCACAGGTCGACCAGACCGTCGGCGGCGGCCCGGAGCAGTCCGCTGACCGCCACCACCGACGCACCGAGCAGGATCCCCCGGTGCACCCCGAGGCGGTCCAGCAGGCGCCCGCCGACCGGTGCACTCACCACGTAGACGAGCTGCCACGCCCCGAGGGCCAGGCCCATGGCCCCCCGACTCAACACCAGGTCGGACCGGATCTCGTTGACGAGTGGTGGCAGCGACATGGCCACCACCCCGAAGGCGAAGTAGACGCCGCACACCGCGCTGAACAGCACCCACCGGTAGGGATGCCGCAGGCGGTCTTCGGACGGGGCGGGCACCCGCCGATGCTCCCACGGTCCGGCGGACCGACCCCGACCGGGTCACCCGGCCCGATGACGGGTCCGGGTCCCCGATCAGGCTGGCCCATCTGCGATCCTGTGACATGTCCGACATGACCGAGCTGCGCTGGACGGCCGACGACCACCTGGCCGGGCAGTTGGACCGACCCATCCTGGCCGTGGCCTTCCGGGGCCTGTTCGACGCCGCCGGATCGGCCACGTCGGCCGTGGAGTGGCTGGCCGAGCGGCTCGACGGCACCGTGGTGGGCGAGGTCGACCCGGAGACCTTCTACGACTTCACCCAGCAGCGGCCCATCGTGGAGTTCGACGACCGCGGGGCCCGCCAGGTCAGCTGGCCGTCCAACCGGGTGGTGGCCGTCCGCACCCCCGACGGTCAACGAGACCTGGTCCTGGTGTCCGGCGTGGAACCCCACCTTCGGTGGCGGACGTTCTCCGAAGCCCTGCGGTCCGCCGCGGCGCTCACCAGCTCCCAGTTGGTGGTGACCCTCGGATCGATGAGCGGCATGTCCCCCCACACCCGGCCACCAGTGGTGACGGCCAGCAGCGCCAACCGCGACCTGGCCGACCGCCTGGGCCTGGACCGGCCCTCCTACCAGGGGCCGACCGGCCTCGTCGGCGTGCTGACCGACGCCCTCGACCGGGCCGGGGTGCCGGTCATCTCGCTGCGGGTATCGGTCCCCTACTACCTACCGGACTCCCCCAACCCGAAGGCCACCCGGGCCCTGCTCCGACGCTTCGAACAGGTCAGCGGGGTGGACACCGCCTTCGCCGCCCTGGACGGTCCAGCCGGCGAGTGGCAGCAGCGGGTGGACGAGGCGGTGGCCGGTGACCCGGAGGTCACCGCCCACGTCCGGCGCCTCGAGGGCCAGGTCGACCAGAGCGAGGACCTCATGCCCCGGGGCGACGACCTGGCCGCCGAACTGGAGGCCTTCCTGCGCGACCAGGACCAGCGGCGCCCCCCCGGCGCGGAGCCCTCCGGGCCCGACGACGGCTGAACCACCGGCATGGGCGAGACTCCGGCCATGGACCTCGACTCCCTCCTCATCGCCGTCCAACGCGAGGGCCGGGCCCTGCTGGCCGCCGCCGGGCAGACCCCCGACGCCCCCATCGAGCACTGCCCGGACTGGGACATGTCCGGCCTGGTGGACCACATGTCGGGGATCTGGACCTTCATGACCGCCCAGTTGGAGGCCGGGAACCCGGACAAGGCGACCCGCCCCGACGAGGACGACTCGACGCCCGACGAGCAGCTCGGAAGGCTGGTGGCCCTGCTGGGCAGCCGCGACCCGGAGGCACCGTGCTGGAACTGGTGCGAGCCCGAGGGCCGGACGGTGTCGTGGATGATCCGACGCATGGCCCAGGAGGCGGCCATGCACCGTTGGGACGCCGAGAACGCCGCCGGTACGGCCGCCCCGTTCGACCCGGACCTGGCGGCCGACGCCGTCGACGAGATCCTCGCCGTGCACTGGCGTCACCGGATGCGGGGGCCGGTCAGCGGCTATCCCACCTCGACCCTGCACCTCCACCGCACCGACGGGGAGGGTGAGTGGCTGCTGTCGTCGGTCGACGACCAGTTGGTGGTGTCCCACGAGCACGCCAAGGGCGACGCCGCGGCACGGGGCAGCGCCTCGGACCTGGCCCTGCTGGTGTGGGGCCGCCGCCAACCCACCGTGGAGGTGTTCGGCGACGAGGCCGTCCTCGACGCCTGGCTGGCCCTCACCCCCTGACCCCGGGACGGCGCCCCGGCGCCGTCCACGTCCGGAGGTCAGTCCTTCTCGGTACCCCAGATGCCGACGAAGGACACCATCTCGCCCGGGTAGCCCCCGAGGTTGTGGACCAGAGCCCGACTGCGGGAGTCCAGCGTGGTCACGCTTCGATCAGCGGGCGCCTCGCCCCGGAGCTGCAACCACGCCTCGTAGTGCATACGGAGGCCGCTGGCCCCCACCGGATGGCCGAAGCTCTTGAGCCCACCGTCGGTGTTGACCGGCAGGTCGCCGTCGATGGCGAACCGGCCGTCCAGCACGTCGCTCCAACCCTCGCCCCGGCCGCTGAACCCGAGGTCCTCCATGAGGACCAGCTCGGTCGGGGTGAAGCAGTCGTGCACCTCGGCCATGGCCAGCTCGGTCCGGGGGTCGGTGATCCCGGCCTGGGCGTAGGCGTCGGTGGCGGCCGCCTCGCACTCGGGCAGCGTGGTGAAGTCGAACGCCGGGTCCACGAGTCCCGACCCGTCGCCGGCCACCAGGGACAGGGCCTTCACGTAGAGCGGGGCGTCGGTGTAGTCCGTCGCCCGGTCGGCCGGCACCACGACGGCCGCCGCGGCACCGTCGGCCACGCCGGCGCAGTCGAAGACCGAGAGGCGGCCGGCCACCGCGGCCATGTCGCAGATGGCCTCGGCCGAGGTCTCGCGCCGGAACTGGGCCAGGTCGTTGCGGGCCCCGTTGAAGTGGTTCTTCTCGGCGATCCTGGCCACCACGTAGCGCAGGCGGTCCTCGTCGACGCCGTAGCGCTCGGCGTAGGCGGGCAGCATCAGGCTGAACATGGCCGCCGCGGTCAGGGTGCGGTTGGTGCCGTCGGTCGGGATGGGGAAGGCGTTGAGGCCCTGATAACCCCCGTCCTTGACCTTCTCGCCTCCGATGGCCACCGCCACGTCGTAGGCCCCGGACGCCACCGCGTAGCAGGCCTGGCGCAGCGCCTCGGACCCGGTGGCGCAGTAGTTCTCCACCCGGGTGACCGGGCGGTTGTCCAGTCGCAGCGGGGTGGCCAGCGAGATGCCCGACGCCGACGACTGGGATGTCCCGTACCAGTAGGCATCCACGTCGTCCTTGGCGATGCCGGCCGAGTCCAGGGCCAGCCCGTGGGCGTCGATGAGCAGGTCGTCCAGCGACTTGTCCCAGTGCTCGCGGAACGGGGTGCACCCCATGCCGACGATGGCCACCCGGTCCATGATCCCGTGCGATGCCATGTTCGTATTCCTGTCTTCCTGTTCCGGGTCGGTTCTCGGCGGCCGGTCAGCCCCGGGCGGGGCGGGCCTTCCAGAAGTAGTTGTGCAGTCCGTCGGCGGTGAACATCCGGCGGAACGTCATCTCCACCCGGTCGCCGATGGCCACCGTGGCCGGGTCGACGTCGGTCATCTCGATGGGCATGCGTCCACCGCCGTCGAAGTCGACCACCGCGAACACCACCGGCGGGCTCTGGGAGTAGACGAGGTGGTCCACGGTGAAGGTCACGATGGTGCCCGTGGCGTCGGCCATGGGGATCTGGTCCATGTCGTCCACCTGGCCACCGGCGATGCCCACCCGGCTGGGGGGCAGGTGGGTGATGCCGGTGGTGCGGTCGGTGGCTCCGACGAAGCCGTGCTTCCAGTCGCTGCGGCGCAGGGCGGCCGACGAGGACGGTCGGTTCGGTTCGGGGCGGTTGGGCGGTTGGACCTCCAGCAGGCCCCGCCACGACAGGTAGCGGGCGTAGGCCACGTCGGCCCGGTCATCGACCTGGTCGGCCACCGGGCGGGACGGGCGGCCTGAGGCCAGGGCGTCGGTGGTGCGGAACAGCAGAACCTCACAGCCGTCGGCCAGCACCACCAGGGCCACCACCGCTCCGGCCTCGGCCCCGTCCAGCACGTCGGCCAGCAACAGGGCCGGGTGGGCGGCCCCGGCGTTGCCGATGGTGGCCGACCGGTCGTCGGCCACGGCTACCCCGAGGCCCGCGGCGGCCTTCTTGGTGGCCCGGCCATGGAGTCCGGTGGCCACGGCGATCGTGACGTCATCGGCGGCCAGGCCGGTGGCGGCCAGGGCGTCGGCCCAGGCTCGACGGACGAGCGGCACGTAGGCCTGCTCGCCGAAGCGGTCCTCCCACGTACGGGAGTGGGCGCTGCCCGGGGTGCGCCAACGGTCGGTGAACTCGCCGGTGGCCGTGGCCCCACCCAGGTACTCGGCCAGCAGCGGGCCGTCGTCGGACGAGCCGGTGAGGATGGCCGCCGCGCCGTCGCCGCCCCCGCCGTCCTCCGGTCCGGTGGGCAGGCCGATCCGGACGTCGGAGGCCACGACCAGGGTGCGGCCCGGAGCGTCCAGCCCCGCCCGCAGGGCGCCCACCGCGGAACGCTGGGCACCTCCGAAGTCCAGGGCCGGGATCGAGGCATCGAGCCGGAGGGCGGCGTGCACCACGGTGGCGTTGGTCTTGTCGAGGTACGCCGGGGCGACCGTCGAGAACCACAGGGCGTCGGGGGCCGCTCCCGGTGCTGCGGCAAGGGCCTGACGGGCTGCGGCGACGCCCATGGTCGTGGTGTCCTCGTCGAATGAGGCCACCGAACGGTGGCCCCGTCCGGCCGACCCACCCATGACCGAGGCGATCTCGGCCCGGTCGAGTCGCCGGTACGGCACGTGGGCCCCGTAGGCGAGGATCCCCCTGGTCGTGTTCATGCCTCGCCCCTCCGATACCGTTCAGATCTGACGGACCGTCAGATTACCCGCCACGAGACCGGACGACCCATGGATTTCGACTTCACCGCCGAGCAGGAGGCCTTCCGGGCCGAGGTCGAGGCCTTCCTCGACGCCAACGACGACCCCGAGGTGTTCGACCCCACCCGGGAGAACATGGCCCAGATCGTCGACACGCCCAAGCGCCGGGCGCTGATGAAGAAGATGGGCGAGCAGGGCTGGCTGGGCATCACCTGGCCGAAGGAGTACGGCGGCCAGGAGGGCGAGGGGGTCTACGAGTACATCCTCAACGAGGCCC
>CAYWBE010000026.1:0-14261 GCA_964456295.1 uncultured Candidatus Nemicrothrix sp. | reverse complement strand
CGGCCGGGACCGCCGAGTCCACCCTGCGCCGAGCCGTGCCCATCCTGCTGGCCGGGCTCGGCGGCATCTGGGCCGAACGGGCCGGCGTGGTCAACATCGGCCTCGAGGGGATGATGGTGCTGGGTACGTGGTTCGGCGCCTGGGGGGCACTGGAGTTCGGCCCCTGGTGGGGCATCGTCATCGGCATCCTGGGTGGCATGGGCGGAGGCCTGATCCACGCCGTGGCCACCGTGGGCTTCGGCGTCGACCACATCATCTCCGGCGTGGCCGTCAACATCATGGCCCCGGCCCTGACCCGCTTCCTGTCCCGCGAGTTCTTCGTCGACCGGTCGGGCGGCGGCCTGACCCAGTCCCCCCGGGTGGAATCGGTCGGCGACCTGGACCTCCCCTTCGTGTCGGGCGGCGACCTGCTGGGCTGGACCACCCCCGACCTCTTCGGCTGGGTCGACCGTCAGGACTGGTTCCTGGTGTCGGATGCCGCGGCGCTGCTGTCGGGCATCACCCGGAGCGTCTCGTGGGCCACCGTGGTCGCCCTGTCCCTCGTGCCGATATCCATCTTCCTGCTGTGGCGGACCCCGGTCGGCCTGCGGATCCGGTCGGCCGGCGAGCACCCGGTGGCCGCCGACAGCCTCGGCGTGAACGTGTACCGCATGAAGTTCACCGCCGTGATGGTCAGCGGAGGCCTGGCCGGCTTCGGCGGGGCGTTCATCGCCATCGAGCAGACCGGGATCTACCGGGAGAACCAGGTCCAGGGTCGGGGCTTCATCGGCCTGGCCACCGTGATCTTCGGCAACTGGCGGCCTGCGGGCGCCTTCCTGGGTTCCCTCCTGTTCGGCTTCGCCGACGCCCTCCAGCTCCGGGACCGCACCGCGGTGCACGCCCTGCTGCTGCTGGTCGGCGTGGCCCTGGCCGCGCTGGCCGTCCGGGCCGTCGTCCGGCGGCAGACCCGACCGGCCGTCCTGCTGGGCGCAGCCTCGCTGGGCGTCCTCTGGTGGTACGCAGTGACCGAGGAGGTGGTGAGCGAGCTTCCGCCCATCACCCCGCACGTGGCCACCCTGCTGGTCCTGGTGTTCGCCACCAACCGGCTGCGGATGCCGGCGGCCATCGGGCTGCGGTACCGGCGCGGCCAGGAATGAGCGAGCCGGTGGCCGGCCTGCTGGACGCCGACCAGCGTTCGGCCTGGGAGCGGGACGGCTACCTGGTGCTGCCCGACTTCGTGGCTTCCGACCTGCTCGGTGACCTCCGGGTCCGCATCGACGCCATCGTGGCCGGGTACGCCGACGGAGGCCTTCCCGACGGGGCGGCCACCGTGTTCTCGACCACCGAACAGACCCACGCCCAGGACGACTGGTTCCTCACGTCGGCCGACGTGGTGCGTCCCTTCTTCGAGGACGGCGCCATCGACGCCGACGGCGGGCTGACCGTGTCGATGGACCGGGCACTCAACAAGCTGGGTCACGCCATGCACGACCTGGACCCGGTGTTCGACCGGTTCTCCCGCACCCCGGCCCTGGCTGCCCTGGCCGCCGAACTGGGGTTCGTCGACCCCCTGCTGCTGCAGTCCATGGTGATCTTCAAGCCGCCCCGCATCGGCGGCGAGGTGACCTGCCACTGCGACCACACCTTCCTGTGGACCGAACCGTCCACCGTGGTCGGCTTCTGGTTCGCGCTGGACGACGCCACGATCGACAACGGCTGCATGTGGGCCATCCCGGGCGGCCACACGGGCGGCGCCCGGACCCGCTTCCGTCGGGACGGCGCCGGCACCACCACCGACGTCCTGGACCCCGCGCCGTACGACACCGACGCCCTGGTGCCCCTGGAGGTGGCCGCTGGGACGTGCATCGCCTTCCACGGGTGCCTCCCCCACTGGAGCGCACCCAACACCTCGGACCGACCCCGGCTGGCCTACACCCTGCACGTCATCGACGGCACGGCCCGCTACCTGGAGGACAACTGGCTCCAACGGGGGCCCGACCTGCCACTGCGCGGCTTCTGAGCGCCGGCACCCGCTGGGTAACCTGCACAATGACGAGCGACGAGGCGCCCTCCCTGGGCAACGACCGAATCCGCCGGGCCCCCAAGGTGCTCCTGCACGACCACCTGGACGGCGGTCTACGCCCGTCCACCGTGCTGGAGTTGGCCGACGAGGTCGGCCACGCCCTGCCCGCCACCGACGAGGAGTCACTGGCCGACTGGTTCCACCGGGGCGCCGACCGCCTCGACCTGGACCTCTACCTGGAGACCTTCGAGCACACCGTCGGGGTGATGCAGACGCCGGCGGCCTGCCACCGGGTGGCCGCCGAGTGCGCAGCGGACCTGGCCGCCGATGGCTGCGTGTACGCCGAGGTGCGGTTCGCCCCGGCCCTGCACACCGGGCGGGGCATGGTCCTGGACGAGGTCGTCGAGGCCGTGCTGGCCGGGTTCGCCGACGGGTCCGACGGCACGCCACTGACCATCCGCACCCTGGTGACGGCCATGCGCACGTCGACCGACTCCCTCGAGGTGGCCTCCACGGCGGTCCGGTACCGGGACCGGGGCGTGGTCGGCTTCGACATCGCCGGTCGGGAGGCCGGCTACCCGCCGACGCTGCACCTGGGGGCCTTCCAGTACCTGCAGCGGGAGAACTTCCACTTCACCATCCACGCCGGTGAGGCCTTCGGGCCGGCCTCGATCTGGGAGGCCGTCCAGTACTGCGGCGCCGAGCGCCTGGGCCACGGGGTACGCATCGTCGACGACATCACCACCGGCGCCGACGGTGCGCCGCGATTGGGTCGACTGGCCTCGTTCGTCCGGGATCGCCGTATCCCCCTGGAGCTCTGCCCGACATCCAACGTGCACACCGGGGCGGCAACCGACATCGCGTCCCACCCCATCGGCGACCTGCGACGCCTGGGCTTCCGGGTCACCGTCAACACCGACAACCGACTGATGAGCGGCGTGTCCATGACCAGCGAGATGGCGGCCCTCCACGAGGCGTTCGGGTGGGGACTGGACGACCTCCGGTGGCTGACCATCAACGCCATGAAGAGCGCCTTCCTGCCCTTCGACGAGCGCCTGGCGATCATCGACGGCGTCATCAAGCCCGGGTACGCCACCCTGGCCGCCACCCCATGAGCACCCTGTCGGAAGCCGCATCGCGGACCCTGGTGGCCGAGGCCGGCGTGGCCGTGTCGGCGTGGGCCACCGCCGACGACCCCGACGCGGCGGTGACCGCCGCGATGGCCATGGGCCTTCCCGTGGTGGCCAAGTTGTGCGGTGATGCCATCGCCCATAAGACCGAACGGGGGTTGGTCCGGCTGTCACTGCAGTCGGCCGACGACGTGCGGGCCGCGGCGACCGACCTGCTGGCCGCGGCGACCGCGGCCGACGGCGACGTCGAGCTCCTGGTGTCGACCATGGTCCGGGGCGACCGGGAACTGATCGCCGGAATGGTCCGCGACCCGCAGTTCGGGCCGTGCGTGATGCTGGGCGTGGGTGGCGTGCTGGCCGAAGCGGTGGCCGACGTGGCGTTCCGTCTGGCCCCCCTCGACCGGCTGGACGCCCACGACCTGGTCGACGACCTGGCCGCTCAGGCCCTGCTGGGGCCGTTCCGGGGCCAGCCAGCGGTGGACCGCGACGTGCTGGTCGACACGTTGTGTGCCCTGGGTGACCTGGCCACCGACGAGACCATCGCCTCGATCGACCTCAACCCGCTGATCGTCGTCGACGGCCGACCGGTGGCCGTGGACGCCCTCGTGGAGCGAACCTGATGGGTGCGAACCTCGGCAGCAGGGACCTGACACCGCTGTTCGAGCCCCGCGGGGTGGTGGTGACCGGCGTGTCCAGCCACCCGGGCAAATTCGGCTTCGTGACCCTCCACAACCTGCTGTCGTGCGGCTACCGGGGCGAGGTGTTCGCCGTGGCCCGGGAACCCGGGACCATCCTGGATCGTCCGGTGTTGACGTCGGTCGAGCAGGTCCCCGAGGGCGCAGCGGACCTGCTGGTGGTGTGCACCCCGGTGTCGGCCAACGAGGAGATCATCCGGACGGCTGCCGAGCGGGGCGTACGGGCCGTGTTCGTGGCCGCCGGGGGGTATTCCGAGGCCGGCGCCGACGGGGCGGCCGCCGAAGCCCGGCTGGTCGCCCTGGCCGACGAACTGGACCTCGTGCTGGCCGGCCCCAACGGGCAGGGCATCACCTCGCCGCCCGTCGGCCTGTGCGCCCAGATCGTGGCCCCCTTCCCGCCCCGGGGGCGGATCGGCGTGGCCTCCCAGTCGGGCAACTTCGTGTCGGCCTTCCAGAACTACGCCGGCCAGACCGGCATCGGCATCAGCCGATCGGTGTCAGCGGGCAACGCAGCGGCCACCGGCATCGCCGACTACCTGGAGTGGTTCGCCGACGACCCCGAGACCGATGTCGGGCTCTGCTACGTGGAAGGCCTCGAGGACGGGCGGACCTTCTTCGACCGGGTGCGGCGGGTCACGCCCCGGATGCCGGTGGTGGTGGTCAAGGGCGGGGCAACCAGTGGCGGGCAGCGGGCCGCCGCATCGCATACCGGATCGCTGGCGTCCGACGACCGGGTGTTCGACGGCATGGCCCGCCAGGCCGGCATGGTCCGGGCGGCCACCATCGAGGCGGCCTTCGAGGCGGCGGCCACCCTGGCCACCCAGCCCCTGCCGCACGGCGGCGGCGTGGTGGTGCTGACCACGGCCGGCGGCTGGGGCGTGGTGACGGCCGACGCGGTGACCGCCCACCGGGACCTGAACCTCACCCCGCTCCCCGATGACCTGCTGGCCGCCGTCGACGGGATGCTCCCGCCCCGGTGGAGCCGCAACAACCCGGTGGACCTGGCCGGCGGCGAGACCCGGGACACCATCCCCGAGCTACTCGACCTGGTGGCCGGCCATCCCGGCGTGGACTCCATCGTGCAGTTGGGCCTGGGCATCCAGGGCAACACCGCAGCACTGACCCGCAGCGGGCCGTTCCACCCCGACCACGGCCTGGAGCGCATCGTGGACTTCCACGAACGACAGGAACGCCGGTACGCCGAGGCGGCCGCCGATGCGTCGACGGCTCACGGCAAGCCGGTGCTGGTGGCCTCTGAGCTGGCCGTGGCCCGGCCCGACAACCCGATGGTGGCCGCCGTGCGTGACACCGGGCGCCTCTGCTACCCGTCGGCCGACCGGGCCGTGGCCGCCCTGGGCCACGCCGTGCGCTACGCCGCCTGGCGCCGGGCCCGTTCCTGAGGCTGGACCCGCTCCCGAGGCAGGACGGTCGGCCGCCCCGGACGACGCCCGGTTCCGCTGGTCATCGACGAGCCGAACGCAGGGCGGCGGCCAGGTTGCCCCGGCGGCCCACCTGGACCGAACCCAGGCCCAGGAACCGGGCCAGCCGGTCCAGCTCATCGGACAGTTCGACGGCCACGTGGTCATGGTCCATGCCGTCCTCGGCGAACGCCCCGCGGGCCAACAGACGGCCCACTCCCCCGTCGGCCTTCCGGTCGGCCTTCACGTCGACCCGCCCCACCAGGCGGTCGCCCAGCAGGAACGGCAGCACGTAGTAGCCGTACTCCCGCTTCGGCTCGGGCACGTAGATCTCGATCCGGTACCGGAACCCGAACAGCCGCTCGGCCCGGGGCCGGAACCAGACCACCGGGTCGAAGGGCGACAGCAACGCCCGGGCCGCCACCCCTCGGGGTCGCACGGCATCGGGATGCAGGAATGCCGGATCCCGCCACCCCTCCACGGTGGCCGGCAGGACTCGACCGGCATCCACCATCTCGGCCATCAGTGGCCGGGCGTCGCGGGGACCGATCCGGAAGTAGTCGGCCAGATCGGTGGCCGTGCCCACCCCGTGGCAGCGGGCCGCCACCTCCAGGAGGTCCCGCTGGGCGTCGGCCTCGGTCGGGGTGGGGCGGGCCAGCACCTCGGCGGGCACGACCCGGTCGAAGGACTCATAGGCCCGTTCGAAGTTGCCGACCCGCCGGCTCCCCACGTCGCCCACCCGGAACAGCCAGTCGACGGCCCTCTTGCCGTCGGAGCGACCGTCCCACCACGTCCCGTCCCGTGGCCGCGGGTCGGCCAGGTTGGCTGCGGTGACCGGTCCGTGGGCCCTGACCTCGGCCAGGATGGCGGCCACGTAGTCGGCCCGGTTCTCGGCCAGGGCGGCCAGACCGGCCCACGTACGACCAGCCCGGGCCCGGGCCTTCAGCCAGCGAAGCGACGGCTCGAGGTCCACCGGGGCGATGGAGGCCTCATGGGCCCACGTCTCGAACATCTCACCGGAGTGCCACAGCCATGCGTCGAGCCGATCCCGCTCGTACACGCCGAGGCGGCTGTAGACGGGCAGGTAGTGCGAGCGGCAGACGGCCTGCACCGAGTCCAACTGCAGCAGGCCGAGTCGCCCCAACGCCCGCCGGAAGTGCCGGACGTCGACCCGGCCAGCCGGAGGGCGGTCGCAGAACCCCTGGGCGGCCAGCGCGACGCGTCGGGCCGCCCCGGCGTCGAGCCTGACCGGTTCCGGGCTCAGATGCCGTCCCCGAGACCACCCCGGAAGGGCAGCAGGTCGTCGAACTCGGCGTCGCGGTCCTCGGTCCTGGCGACCAACGCCTCGCCCATGTCCGAGGGCTGGAACATCCCGGCCTGCCAGGTGGCGATGTGGTCCAGGGAGTCGGCCGTGGAGTGGTCCCGGGTGTAGGTGATCATCTCCTTGGAGCCGTAGACGGCCAGTGGCGGCTTGGACGCGATGGTCCGGGCCACCTCCTGCACGCCGACCAGTAGGGCCTCGTGGTCGGCGAACACCTCGTTCACCAGGCCCACCGCCTTGGCCTCGGCGGCCGGCATGCGGCGCCCCGTGTAGGCCAGTTCCCGGCACACCCCCTCGGGAATCAACTTGGGCAGGCGCTGCAGGGTGCCCACGTCAGCGGTCATCCCGATGTTGATCTCCTGGATGCAGAAGAAGGCGTCCTCGCTGGCGTAGCGCATGTCGCACGCCGTGACCATGTCCACCGCTCCGCCGATGCACCCGCCCTGGATGGCGGCCAGCACCGGCATCCGGGCCTTCTCGAGGGCCGAGAAGGTCTCCTGGAGGTGCAGGACGTTGGCTCGCATGTTCGCCCGGACCTGCCCCTGGGGGGCACCCCGGTCCGGACGGCCATGGCCGAACACGGCCAGGTCCATGCCGGCCGAGAAGTGGCGACCCGTGGAGGCCAGCACCACCACCCGGACCTCGCCGGTGGCGTCCAGTTCGCGGACCAGCGCCGGGAGTTCGTCCCAGAAGGCTGGCACCATGGTGTTGAGTTGCTCGCCTCGGCTGAGGGTCACCGTGGCCACCCCGCCGTCCAACTTGGTCTCGAAACAGGTGTATCCGTCGCTCATGGGCAGAACGGTAGACCCCCGACCCACGGCGGGTTCAACCGAGGACCGCTCAACCGAGGATGGACGCGGCCACCGCGGAGAGCAGGCGGCCGGGACGGGCCCCCAGGTGGCTGATCACCTCGGCCGCCGCGATGCTGCCCAGGCGCGCCGCGTGCTCCAGGTCAGCCCCCTGGCTGAGCCCGAACAGGACGCCGGCCGCGTACAGGTCGCCGGCGCCCGTGGTGTCGACCACGGCCTCCAACTCGTCGGCCGCGATCCGGAGGCGATCCGACCCTGACACCACCATCGAACCCTGCTTCCCCATGGTCACGAAGGCCAGGTCCACCTCGGCGGACACGGCATCGGCTGCCCGGTCCACGTCATCGACCTCGAACAACGAGCAGAGCTCGGCCGAGTTGCCGAACACCACGTCCACCCGGTCGGCCAGCAGGTCCAGCCACTCGTCCCGGTGGCGATCCACGCAGAACCCGTCGGACAGGGTGAGCGACACCGTGCGGTCCGCCGCGTGGGCCAGGTCCATGGCGTGGCGGATGGCCGCCTTGGCCTCCTCGGTGTCCCACAGGTAGCCCTCGCAGTAGAGGTGCGAGGCCGAGGCCACCAGGTCGCCATCGATCTCGGCGGCCGAGAGGTTGGACGAGACCCCGAGGTAGGTGTTCATGGTGCGCTGGGCGTCCGGTGTGACCTGGATGAGGCACCGTGCCGTGGGTTCTCCACCCGCCGCCCCGGGCACGTCGAATCCCACGCCGACGTGGCGCAGGTCCCGACGGAAGACCTCGCCCAGGAAGTCGTCGGCCACCTTGCCGATGTAGGCCGCCCGACCCCCGAACGAGGCCACCCCGACCATGGTGTTGGCCGCCGAGCCGCCGGACTCCTCCAGCCCCGGCGGCATCGCCGCGTAGAGCTCCACGGCCCGCTCGGTGTCGATGAGGGTCATGGCGCCCCTGGCCAGGCCGTGCTCGTCGATGAACCCGTCGTCCACCTCGGCCAGGACGTCGACGATGGCGTTGCCGACGCCCACGACGTCCAACGTGGTCCCGCTGTGATGCTCGGCCACTGCCGGCCCTCCTCGAATGCTGGTCTCAGGCACTGGTCCCGGACGTCGGCCCCGGGGCCGGTGGCCCGCAGGGACCATCCTGCCCGCTGGACCCCCACCACCGCCGGACCGGTACCGTGCGCCGATGACCCGCCCCACAGCGACCCCCGGTCCGTGCGACCCACCGGGTCCCGGTCGACTCCCCCGGCACGTCCTCCCCCGCCACTACGACCTCGAGCTGCACCCGGACCTGGATGCCTGCACGTTCACCGGCACGGTGGGCATCGACGCCGAGGTGGTGGGCACCTGCCACGAGGTGGTCCTGAACGCCGCCGAGTTGGCGGTCACCTCGGCGGCCCTCGAGGTGGATGGGGTCCGCCACCCACTGGTGGCCACCCTCGACGGCGAGGCCGAGCGCCTGGTCCTCTCCGGAGTCGACCTGGCCCCCGGAGCGATCCGCCTGGAGCTGGCCTTCACCGGCACGATCAACGACCGCCTCCGCGGCTTCTACCGGAGCACCCTGACCACCGACGGCATCGAGCGGACCATCGCCACCACCCAGTTCCAGTCCACCGATGCCCGACGGGCCTTCCCGTGCTTCGACGAACCGGACCTGAAGGCCACCTTCTCCATCGCCCTGGTGGTGGCCTCCGACCTCCTGGCCATCTCCAACGGCGCCGAGACGTCCCGCTCCGCCCTGGGCGATGGCACCGACCGGGTGGTGTTCGCCGACACCATCCCGCTGTCCACCTACCTGGTGGCCTTCGTGGTCGGCCCCCTGGAGGCCACCGACCCGGTCGACGTGGACGGGGTCCCGGTCCGGGTCATCCACCCGCCGGGGAAGTCCGACCAGACGTCGTTCGCCCTGGAGGTGGCCGCCCACTCGCTGCGATGGCTGGCCGACTGGTACGACCTCGCCGTGCCGGGCGGCAAGGTCGACCTGGTGGCCCTACCCGACTTCGCGTTCGGCGCCATGGAGAACCTGGGGTGCATCACCTTCCGGGAGGTCCTCCTGCTCGTCGACCCCGAAACGGCCGACCAGCGGGAGCTGGAGAGCGTGGCCGCCGTGCTCAGCCACGAACTGGCCCACCTGTGGTTCGGCGACCTGGTGACCATGCGCTGGTGGAACGGCATCTGGCTGAACGAGGCGTTCGCCACCTTCATGGAGATGAAGGCCGTGGAGTCCTTCCGACCCGACTGGGAGGTGTGGGCCGGCTTCACGACGGCCCGATCGGCCGCCATGGACGTGGACGCCCTGGCCGCCACCCGACCCATCGAGTACCCGGTGGTCACCCCGGCCGATGCCGAGTCCATGTTCGACCTGCTCACCTATGAGAAGGGTGCGGCCATCGTCCGCATGCTGGAGCAGTTCCTGGGCGAGGAGGCGTTCCGGGACGGTGTCCGTCGCTACCTGGCGGCCCACCTCCACTCCAACACCGACAACGGCGACCTGTGGGCGGCACTGCAGGAGGCCTCGGGCCAACCGGTCGGCGAGCTCATGGAGGGATGGATCTTCCGGGGCGGCCACCCTCTGGTCGAGGCGGTGGTCCACGGGGCCGGCGCCACGTGCACCCTCTCCCAGCGACCGTTCCGCTATCTGGACGACGCGCTCCGTGAGGACGGGCCGGGCGGGGACGAGCCCTGGCAGGTGCCGGTACGCCTCCGGACCACGGTCGGCGAGCACCGGGCCCTGCTGGGCGCCGAGCCGGTGGACGTGGCCCTGGACGGTCCGCTCCTGACGGTGAACGCAGGCGCCACCGGCTTCCACCGCAGCCTCGGACCCGACGGGGTCGACCCATCGGCTCTGACCGCCGCGGAACGGGCAGCCGCCGTGGACGATCGCTGGGCCGCCGTGCTGGCCGACCGGGCCGACCCGGCGGCGTTCACCAGCCTGGCTACTGCGGTCACCGGACGCCCGGGCGGCGAGGACGACCTGGCCGTCTGGCAGGCCGTCCTACGGGGACTGGGCACCATCGACCTGGTCGCCCCCGAACGCCACGACCGCTGGGCAGCCGGGGCCGCCGACCTGCTCGCCGGCGTCGTGGACCGTCTCGGCTGGACCCCCCGGGCCGACGAGGGGGACCGCACCCGGCAGGTCCGGGGGGCCGTGCTGACCGCCGCGGGCACGCTGGCCGGCGACCCGGTCGTCCGGGCCGAGGCGCGACGACGGTGGGCCGACCCGACCATCGACAGCGACCCGGCGGTGGCCGCCGCGGTGACCACCATCGTGGCCACCCACGGAGACACGGCCACCCGGGCCGAGTGCCGCCGACGGGCCGACCGAGCCTCCACGGCCCAGGACGAGCAACGGCACCTCAGGGCCCTGGCCCTCTTCCCGGATCACTGCGAGGTCGACACCCTCCTGGACGAGGTGCACGACGGCACGATCCGCACCCAGGACGCCCCGTTCCTGATCCGCTCGGCGCTGGCCCATCCCACGGCCCGGGCCGACGTCTGGCGATCGGTCACCGACCGGTGGGACGACCTGACGGGCCGCCTCCCGTCCAACAGCATCGCCCGGATGCTCGAAGGGATCCGAGCCCTGGTCGACGACGTGGACCCCGACGTGGATGCCTTCCTGGACGCCCACCCCGTGCCCCAGGGCGCCCTCGTGGTGGCCCAGCACCGGGAACGGCGCCTCGTCAACCAGCGGCTACGGCGACGACTCCTCGACGACTGAGCCGCCGTCGCTCACCCGGCGGCAGGCCGGGACGGATCGGCGTCGAGCCGGAATCCCCCGACGTCGTCCACCAGGGTGGCCACCAGGGCGATCTCCCGACCGTCGGGGTCGGTGGCCGTGCAGGCGAAGGCCTGGCCGGCGAAGGCCACCCGGGCCGCCGGGGTACACGACACCCGGGCATCCACCCCGATCTCGGCGGACAGGCGCTCGGCTGCCCGACCGGCCAGGTCCACGGCGGCCACCAGGTCGGCCGGGGACTCGACGCGGACCCGACCGTCGACGGCGGGCCGGTGGACGATGACCGGGATCTCCACGCCGGCCACCACCGCGGTGCACGGCAGCGGCCCCAGGCCCGCCGGGTCGGGCGTTCCACAGTCCACGTCGACGACCAGGCCCGGGTGGCCGGGGAGCAGCACCCCGGGGACCTCACGCTCCACGGCTCCGACGTCCAGGGATGCCGACCCGTCGGAACCGCAGGCGACCGCTGCCGCGGCGACCAACGCGGTCAGTCCCAGTCGGCGGCAAAGGCCAGGGCCTCGTCCCACGTGGCCCCCTGCTCCAACAGCCCCTTGGACTGCATCACGTGCCGGGGTCGGTTCATGCCCAGGGCACCGAGGAACCGCCCGGCGTGGCCGTAGTACGCCACGAAGCGGTGCTCGTCCACCGAGCCGGTCACCACCCGCACCTCGGCGTCGGGATGGGTGCGCCCGGCCAGTTGGACCTTCCGGTCGTACTGGTCGCTCCAGAACCACGGCACCGGACTGAACGGCTGGGCCTCCTCATCGGTCTGCAACAGGCGTCGGGCCGCATGGACCCCCTGCTGGACGGCGTTGTCCCAGTGTTCCACCCGCATCGACCCGTCGTAGCGCGGGTTGGCCCAACGGGCCACGTCCCCGGCGGCCACCACGTTCGGTGCGGCCAGGCAGGTCTCGTCGCACACCACGCCATCGGCCAACTCCAGGCCCGACCCCTCCAGCCAGTCCACATTGGGGATCACCCCGATGCCGACCACCACCAGGTCGGCGGCCACCTCGGTCCCGTCGGACAAGCGGACGCCGGCCACCCGGGCCCCTGCCCCATCGGACCCGGTGAGCACCTCGTCGACACCGGTCCCGGTCCGCAGGTCCACGCCGTGGCCCCGGTGGACATCAGCCAGCACGGCACCCATCTCGACGCCCAGCACCCGACCGAAGGGCGCGTCGAGAGCCTCGACCATGGTGACGGCCAGCCCCCTCTCGGTGGCCGTGGACGCCACCTCGGCACCGATGAAGCCCGCGCCGACCACGACGACCCGTTCGGCCCCGGCGTCCATGGCCGCCCGCACGGCGTCCGCGTCGTCGACGGTCCGCAGGGTGTGGACCCCGGCCATCCCCCCGGTTTCCGGCAGGGTCCGACAGCGGGCGCCGGTGGCGACCACCAGCCCGTCGAACGGCTCGACCACCCCGTCCACCTCGAGGGTGCGGGCGGCCACGTCCAGGCCGGTGGCCCGGTGGCCCAGCCGCAGGTCGAGGTCCAGGGAAGCCAGCTTCTCAGGGTCGGCCAGATCCACCCGATGGCGATCCACGCCACCGGCGAGGTACTTCTTGGACAGCGGCGGCCGGTCGTAGGGGGCGTGTGGCTCGTCGCCGATCAGGCTGACGGCACCGTCGAAGCCGTCGCGGCGCAGCGTCTCGGCGGCCCAGTAGCCGGCCAGCGAGGCGCCGACGATGGTGACCCGGTCCCGCCCCACCGGCAAGGCTCAGTCCTCCAGCGCGATGGCCTGCTTGGGGCAGCGCTGGACGGCCTCCTCCATGGCGGCCCGCCGGTCGTCGGCGGGCTGCTCGTCGAGGACGTAGAGGAAGTCGTCGTCGCGCACCTCGAAGACGTCCGGGGCGATCTGCATGCAGATCGCGTTGCTCTCACAGAGGTCGTAGTCGACGACCACTCGCATGACGGGCCTCCTGGCTCAGCCGCTCGGGATCAGAAGTCGATGACCTGTCGGATGACGTCGGCATCACCCATGCAGGCCAGGGCGTCGTTCACCTCGTCGATCCGGATGCGGCGGGTGATCATGCCCTCCAGGTCCAGTCGTCCGGCCTTGTAGAGCCGCAGGAACCGGTTGAAGTCGGTCCGTACGTCGGCGCCGCCGTACATGGAGCCCACGAGGGTCTTCTCGGTGAAGAACATCTCGAACGCCGACAGGGCGAAGGTCTCCTCGGCCCGGCCCACACCGACGATGCACGCGGTACCGCCCCGTCGGGTCATGTCGAAGGCCTGGCGCATGGTGGTCGGCATGCCGATGCATTCCAGGGTGAAGTCGAATCCCTCGCCACCGGTGATCTCGGCCAGAGCGGCCGGCAGGTCGTCGGGCAGCACACCGTGGGTGGCGCCGAAGGCCTTGGCCCGGTCCAGCTTCCCCTCGTGGAGGTCGACGGCCACGATCTCGGCCGCCCCGGCGATGCGGGCCCCCTGGATGGCCGCCACGCCGACGCCACCGGCACCGATGACCAGCACCGAGGAACCGGGGGTGACCTTGGCGGTGTTCAGCGCCGCACCCACGCCGGTGGTCACGCCGCAGCCCACCAGGGCCGCCACGTCCAACGGCACGTCGGCATCGATCTTGATGACGGCGATACCGGGAACGATCGTCTCCTCGGCGAACGTGCCGCAGCCCGTCATCGACGAGATCACCTCGTCGCCCCGCCGGAACTGCTGGTTCAGGAACATCGAGTTCATGCCGTTCATGCACAGGTTGGGCTGGCCCCGACCGGTGCAGTACGGGCAGGTCCCGCACGGCGGCGAGAAGGCGATGATCACGTGGTCGCCGGGCGCCACGTGGGTCACCCCGTCACCCACCGCGGTGACCACGCCGGCCCCCTCGTGGCCCAGCACGGCCGGCGGGGCCAGCGGGATGGTGCCGTTCATGGCCGACAGGTCCGAGTGGCAGACGCCGCTGTGGGCGATCTTCACCTGGACGTCACCCGGGGCGATGTCCCGGAGGGTCACGTCATCGGCGATGACCAGTTCCTCGGTGGGCGTCTCGGTCAGGATCGCAGCGAACATCGGAGCCTCCATTTCGGTCGCACCCGCACGGTGTCGACACGGCGAACGTACCGGTCGGCCCCGTCCGGCGAGAAACCCGCCCGGTGGTGCCGTTACCGTCGGCTCCATGGATCTGACGGCATGGAACTGACGGCATGGAACTGACGGCA
>CAYWBE010000025.1:0-14275 GCA_964456295.1 uncultured Candidatus Nemicrothrix sp. | reverse complement strand
GCATCCAGATCCAGGGTGGCCAGGTGCCGGTAGAGCTCGGCGTCGTCCCGCCTCTCGACCAGGGTGGCGGCCAGCTTGGCGGCACCCCGGACCGCCACGTCCCAGTCGTCGGCATCGGCGGGAATCGCCTCGAGGTGGCCGTACCGGGCCAGCACGGTGGACGAGGACTTGGCGCCCCACCCGGGTAGCCCGGGGATGCCGTCGGCGGTGTCGCCGACGAGGGCCAGCCAGTCGGGAATGGATGCCGGCTCGACCCCGTACTTGTCGACCACGCCGGCCCGGTCGTAGATCGTCTCCCGGCGACGGTCCACCTGGGCGATGCCGGCCGTGTCATCGACCACCTGGGCCAGGTCCTTGTCGGGGGTGCACACGTGGACGGCACCGACCCGGGGATCGGCCGCGGCGAGGACCGCGGCGGCGCCCATGGCATCGTCGGCCTCGTGGGCCACCATGGCGAACACCGTGAACCCGGTGGCTTCCAGGGCGGCCTCCAGGAGGGGGAACTGGGCGAACAGTTCGGGTGGCGTGCCCTCGCCGGTCTTGTAGCCGTCGAACAGGTCGTTGCGGAACGACTCGACCACCCGGTCGGTGGCCACGCCGACATGGGTGGCTCCGCCGGCGAGCAGGCCCAGCATCGAACCCAGGACGCCCCGGGTGGCTGCCACCTCGATGCCCTCGGCCGTCACGTGGGATGGAACGGCGAAGTGGTGCCTGAACAGCTCGTAGGTGCCGTCGACCAGATGGACGACCGGGATGTGGTCCGAGCGGGTCACCCCCCGGCTCCTATGCCGTTTCCTGGACCAGCTCGATGAGGGTGCCGAACGAGCCCTTGGGATGCACGAAGGCCACGGTCGTCCCCCGGGAGCCCGGTCGGGGTTCAGGATCGATGGCCCGTCCACCGGCAGCCACGATGGCGGCCAGCGCCTCGGCGCAGTCGTCCACCCGGTAGCCGATGTGGTGGATCCCCTCGCCCCGCCTGTCCAGGAAGGTCGTGATGGCCGAGTCGGGTCGGGTCCCGGTGGTCAACTGCAGGTACGACTCCCCGACCTTGATGAGCGCCTCGTCCACGCCGTCGCGCTCGACGACCTCCCGGTGGTGGACCTCGGCGCCGAAGGCCCGGCGGTAGTAGTCGATGGCCTCCTCGAGGTCCTGGACGGCGATGGCGACGTGGTCGATCTGGGTCAGCAGCATGGATGGCCTTCCGATTGGTCGGTTGGATGGGTTCGGCGGCGGTTGTCCACAGCATCGGCGCCCCGGCTGTGGACAGACCTGTGGATAACGCTGGAGCCCGGTCGGCGGACCACCGACGTCGATCCCGGTCCTGCCGGAATCACCATCGTCATCGGGGCCTGGGCCCCAATCTGGCGGTTCTGTGACGATTCCCGAGAATTCTCGGCCCGACTTGTCATGATCCCGTCAATGTCGTAATGTAATTGCAACAGTTGGGAACCACCCCTCCACCCAACTCGGAAACGACCCCTCGGTTCGGCAGGAGCCCCGAGGGGCGTTTCCATGTTCGGCCCCGGTTCATCCGGAGCGCCGACCACCCTCCATCCACCGGGTGTCCACAGGCCGGAATTCCCACGGGATCCCCATGTGGTGCCTCAGGTCGCGACACCGTTCAGCCCCCGTCCAGCCGACGACGCCCCTCGAGCGCCCGGCCGAGGGTGAGCTCGTCGGCGTACTCCAGGTCCCCCCCGACGGGTAGCCCGCTGGCGATCTTGGTGACCACCAGCCCCAGGGGGGCCAGGAGTCGGGCCAGGTACATGGCCGTGGCCTCGCCCTCGATGTTCGGATTGGTGGCCAGGATCACCTCGGCCACCCCCTCCCCGTCCAGGCGGGCCAGCAACTCCCGGACCCGGAGCTGGTCGGGACCGACCCCCTCGATGGGGCTGATCGCCCCGCCCAGCACGTGGTACCGACCACCGAACTCGCCGGTGCGTTCCACGGCCACGATGTCCCGGGGCTCCTCGACCACGCAGAGGACCGACGCGTCCCGTCGGTCATCGGCACACACCGGGCACAACTCGGCCTCGGCGATGTTGAAGCACCGGTCGCAGAACCGGACCCGGGCCTTCATCTCGTCGATGGCCGAGGTGAGGCGGGCCGTGTCCTCCGTCGGCAACTTCATCAGGTGGAAGGCCAGGCGCTGGGCCGACTTGGGACCGACGCCCGGCAGGCGACCCAACTCGTCGATCACCGCCTGGACGGCATCCGCGTACATCTCGCCGACCTCGGTCCGATCAGTCCGGGTCGACCAGGGCGGCGCCCGGGAAGGCCCGGGTGAGTCGCTCCACCGCCGATCCCTCGGCCGAGTCGGCGTCCACCAGGGCCGAGAGGTCGACCTCGTCGTCGGCCTGGGGGCTACGTGCCGGCGGTGTCGCCTTCGTGCTCCTCACCGGCGCCCGGTCCACCGGGCCGTCGTCGACCACCAGGCGGACGGGGACCGCCGTGCCGAAGCGGGCAGCCAGCACGGCCTCCAGTTCACCGCGGAGGTCCTCACACCGCTTCCGGTGCGGCTCGTTGGGCAACCCCATGACCGCGGTGCCGTCCTGCACGTCGATGAACCGACCGGCCGAGAAGCGGGCCCGACCCTTGCGGCTCATCTCCTCCAGCAGGCCGTCGTCCCACGCGGCGACCAGCGCCTCGCTCGACGGGACCGGGCCGCCGGCGGGCCCACCACCCGTTGGTTCGGGTACCTCTTCCGGCACGGGATCGGCCGTCGGCTCGTCTCCGTCCACCGACATCGGTGCCGGTGCCGGTGCCGGTGCCGGTGGAGCAGGAGGCACGGGAGGCGTGGCCGCCGTGGCGGGCGTGCCGGCCAGGCGGGCCCGACCCTCGGCGGCCGGACCACCCCCCGCCCGAGGCGGCGGAGGCGGCGGCACGGGTGGTGCGGCGGGAGCGGATCCTCCGGCTGCATCCGGGGCCACCGAGGGCGATCCACCGGCCGAGCCCAGTGCCGCCTCGAGGCGTTCGATCCGCCTGGTCAACGAGGCGATGCTCGCCGCAGCGGCCTCTGCTCCCGAGTCGGCCGACGAAGGGACCGTCGAGTCGCCGGTCGCCGTGGTTCCGACGGTCGGGGTGCCACCGGCGGTGAGGCGCACCAGGGCGACCTCCAGGTCCACCCGGGGGTCGGGCGAACGTCGCATGGCCACCAACGCTCCACCGAGGGCCTCCAACGCCCGGGTGATGACCGCCGGAGTGACCTCACCGGCGAAGGACTCGGCACGGACCCGGTCCGCCTCGGCCAACTGGGTGGCCGGCACGCCCATCGACACGAGGAAGGCCTCCCGGAGGGCGGCCAGCAACGCCTCCCCGGTGACCCGGGGCTCACGACCCCGGGCGATCCCGGCGGCCAGGGCTCCCAGTGCCGCACCGGTGTCGTTGCCCGACAGGGCGGCCAGGAGCGCGTCGGTGGTGCTGTCGTCGTCGGTGGTCCCACCGGCCACCACCCGGTCCAGGGCCGACAGGGTGTCGCGCGCCGAGCCCCGACCAGCCCGCACGGCATGCGAGATACCCGCCTCGTCCACCTCCAGACCGGCGTCGGCCACCACGTCGCGGGCCAGGGCCTCCAACTGCTCGGCTGGCAACAGGCTGAGCTCCAGGTGCTGGGAGCGGCTCCGGATCGTCTCGACCACCTTGTGGGGCTCGGTGGTGGCCAGCACGAAGACCACGTGGTCCGGTGGCTCCTCGAGGGTCTTGAGCAGGGCGTTCTCGGCCCCCGGGGTGAGCATGTGGACCTCGTCCAACAGGTACACCTTGGTCCGGCCCGGCGTCCCGAGGGCCACCTTGGCCAACAGGTCCCGCATGTCGTCGACCTTGTTGTTGGAGGCCGCGTCCAACTCGTGGAGGTCGAACGACGTTCCGGCATCGACGGCCTCGCACGAGTCGCACCCACAGCAGGGCTCGCCACCCTCGGGAGCGGTGCAGTTCAGCGCCTTGGCGAGGATCCGGGCGGCCGTCGTCTTGCCGGTGCCACGGGGCCCGCTGAGCAGGTAGGCGTGCAGGACGCGCTCCTCGGCCACCGCGTTCTGTAGGGCGGCCACCACGTGCTCCTGGCCCCGCATCTCGGCGAACCGACGCGGTCGGTACCGGCGGTAGAGGGAGGTGTAGGCCACGGGCCGACCCTACAACCGGGCGATGACGTGGCACCGGGGCCTGACGAGGGCCCGACCGGGAACCTGGCGGCGGAGGGAGTGGGATTCGAACCCACGGTGACCGTGAAGCCACACACGCGTTCCAGGCGTGCCGAATCGTCCGCTCTCGCATCCCTCCGGGACCCGGCCGGAGCCGGGGATCCGGGCGCCAAGGGTATCGTTGCCGTGCACCCGTTCTGGAGTGTGGCGGTCGGGTCCTGTGCGATCGGAGCCCGTGAACCGAGTCAGGGCCGGAAGGCAGCAGCTCTCAGCGGAACCTCCGAGGTGCCGCAGATCACCTGGCCGCCACGCTCGAGGACGGGTGCACCCCGTTGTCCCACCATGACCGGGACGAGGACCGGGCCCGGACGTATCGTCCTGCCCATGGAAGAGAGGCCCATGGACCAGCCCGGGACCATCGCCGCGGAAGAATCGGGCGACCTGCACCACTGGATGGGCCTCGCCCTGGCCGAGGCCACCACGGCCGGCGAGCGGGGCGAGGTGCCGATCGGCGCCGTGGTGGTCGTCGACGGGGAGGTGGTGGCCCGGCGCCACAACGAACGGGAGGCCACCGGGGATCCCACGGCCCACGCCGAGGTGCTGGCCCTCCGGGATGCCGCGGTGGCCGTCGGTTCGTGGCGCCTCACCGACGCCACCCTGGTCGTCACCCTCGAGCCATGTCCGATGTGTGCCGGAGCGGCGTGGGCGGCCCGGGTGGACCACGTGGTGTGGGGAACGCCCAACGACGACGCCGGCGCCATGGGGAGCCTCCACAACCTGGCAGCCGATCCACGTCTCAACCACGAACACCGGGTGACGACCGGAGTACGGGCCGCCGAATGCGCGGCCCTCCTCGTCGACTTCTTCACCGACCGTCGCTGAGGCAGCCAGTCCCCAGACGCCCTGCCCCCAGTAGCCTCGTGGGTGGAAGGTTGCCAGAGCGGACGAATGGGGCGGCCTCGAAAGCCGTTGTGGCCTCCGGGTCACCGTGGGTTCAAATCCCACACCTTCCGCCAGAAGCACGATGCCCGGGTCCTCTGACCCGGGCATCGTCGCGTTCCCGGCCGCTCACCACACCGGCCCACCGGAACGGGTTCAGGTCAGCACGCCTCCAGCACCCGACCGGTGGCCTCCATGATCCGACGGGCGGCTCCGGCCGGACCATCCCCGGCCACCAGGTCCCGGTTGAACACCTCCGGACAGACCACCGGATCGGCCCCGATCCCGCGCAACAGGTCCAGCAGGTGGGTGTGGTCGACCACCCCGTCGCCGGGCAGGGGTCGGGCGGCCATGCACTCGGCCATCGGGTCGTCCCACGGCTCCCGGCCCGCGTCACAGACCTGGAGCACCGGGACGGCCCATCCCGGCATCGATGCCAGCGTCTCGGCGTGGCGGCCGTGGGGCCCACCCGGCTGGCGGTGCCAGTGCCAGGAGTCCAGCAGGACGCCCACGTTTCGACGTCCGGTGCCCTGTAACAGGTCCCAGCAGGTCGTCAGGTCGGCGATCCCCGTCCACGGCAGGAACTCGACGGCCACAGCCACCCCCGACTCGGCGGCCCGGTCGGCAACCGCAGCCAGATTGGCCATGGCCCGGTCCGGTGGACCGAGATCCGGCCCCAGGCAGACAGCCGCCAGGTTGGAGGCGCCATGGGCCTCGGCGACGGCGATCGACGGCTCGGCGTCAGCCACCGCCTCGGTCGGGGTGGCGGCGTCGACCCATCCGTAGATGGCCTCCACGCAACCCACCGTGAGGCCGGCGTCGGCCAGGCGGGACCGGATCTCCGCGGGGTCCATCCCGCCACCCGCCAGGACCATCTCGTGCAGCGTCCACCAGGACAGGCCGACGGCTCCGGCCCCGGCCAGGGCGTCGACCGCGACCCCGAACGTCGCCTCGTCGATGCGGAACGGGTCGTCCAGCAGGGTCGAGAGGCATGGCTGGAGGCCGCTGTGCCCGATGGGGTGCCTCTCCCGGTCGTCCATCAGTGGCCGTCCAGCCGGTCGAGGAGGATGCCCACCACGTGGTCGACGGTGGCCTCCGGTGGAGGGGAGAGGGTGAGGCGTCCGTCCCGGACGAGGGCCACGAAGCCGACGGTGAGCGAGAGCTGCAACCGGATCCAGTGCACCCGTTGGTCGTCGTCGAGTCCCAGGGAAGCGAGCACCGTCTGCAGCGGTCGACCGGCCCGCTCGACAGCGACACCCAGTTCCGGGTCGTCGCCCGGCGGGTGGAGCGACGCCTCTGAGCGTCCGGGGTGGGCCAGGGCATGGGCCAGGTGGGCCCGGATGATGGCCTCCACGGCGTCCCGTCCCGACCGGCCGACCGCGGCGGTCGTCAGTACCTCGGCCAGCTCCTCGAGGGTCGCAAGGGCCAGCAGTCGTCGCAGGCCGACCACCCCGTCCACGTGGGCGTACAGCGACTGGCTGCGGATGCCCAGGATCTCGGCCACGGCCGCCGGGCGCACGGCGTCGATCCGGTCCTCGGCATCCAGGACGGCGAGGGACGCATCGACCACCCGGTCCGCCGTGACCCCCCGTCGTGCTGCCATCGAGGACGATTCAACCCGGCCTTGCGTCTCCAGTCAACACTTGGCAGACTTATGTCTGATGACTGTAGACACTGGTGCGCTGACGGGATCACCGCCCGACGGTCTCCTCGAGATCCGCGACGACGCCGACCTGGTGACGGAGATGGCAGGCCATGGCTGGGGCGACGGACTGCCCCTGGTCGCCCCCACGGCCGAACGGGTCGACGCCATGCTGGCCGGATGCGCCGACCCCGGGGAGGTGGTCGCCGTCCTCCCTCCACGGTTCGGCGAGGCCACCCGGCACACCCTCGCCGTCAACGCCGTCATGGCCGGTTGCCTCCCGGCCCACCTCCCGGTGCTGGAGGCCGCCGTCCGGGCCCTGGCCCGCCCCGAGTTGAACCTGCGGGGGGTGAACGCCACCACCCACTGCGTCGCCCCCCTGCTCGTCGTCCACGGCGAGGTGGCCCGGTCCGCCGGCTACCACGGAGGCCTCGGTGCCTTCGGCCCCGGCAACCGCGCCAATGCGGCCACCGGTCGGGCCCTCCGCCTCGTCCTGCTCCACGTGGCCGGCGCCACCGTCGGTGACGGCGACGCCTCCACCCAGGGCGGCCCGGCCAAGTACGGCTACTGCGTGGCCGAGAACGTCGACGCCTCCCCATGGCCGGCCTACCCGACCTCGGTCGGCGTGGATGCCCCGTCGGCGGTGACCGTCCACTGCGGCGAGGCCCCCCACAACGTCCACGACATGGAGTCCGACGACCCGGCCCGCATCCTCGACAAGGTGGCCTCGGCCATGGCCTCCACCGCCCAGAACAACGCCTGCATCAGCGGCGGCGAGTACCTGGTGGCCCTCTGCCCCGAGCACGCCGCCACGTGTGCCGACGCCGGTTGGTCCCGCCGCGACGTGGCGTCCCACCTGTTCCAGAAGGCGCGCCTCCCGGTGGCCGAGTTGAAGCGGGCCTTCGCCCTCCGGGCCTGGGCCCCGTGGATGGAGCGGCTGTCCGACCACGAGGACGCACCCATGACCGACCATCCGGACAACATCCGGGTCCTCGTGGTGGGAGGGCCCGGCAAGCACAGCTCGGTCATCCCCAGCTGGGGCATGACCCGCAGCGTGACCCTCCCGATCGACCCGGTGGGAGGCACCGAACCATGTTGATCCACCGACCCGACGGCCACGTGGCGACCCCGCCGGCCACCCTGGCGCCGTCGCCGGCCGTGCTGGCCGGGCGGCGCATCGGGATCCTGGACAACCGGAAGCCCAACGCCGACGTCCTCCTGGAGCGCCTGGCCGAGCGGCTGGTCGAGCGCACCGGGGCGACCGTGGTCCGTACCGAGACCAAGAACGCCGCCGTCGCGTGCAACGACCAGGTCCTGGGCCTGCTGGCCGAGGAGGTCGACGTGATCCTCACCGGCACCGCCGATTGAGGGAGTTGCACGTCGTGGAGTGTCCACGACTCCGTGCGACTGGAGGCAGCCGGCCGGCCAACCGTCCTGGTGGCCACCGGTGCCCTGCGGGACCTGGCCGACCAGACGGCCCATGACCTCGGCCTGGCCGACCTCCGGGTCGTGTCGGTGGCCCACCCGATCGGTGGCGTCGACCCCGACGAGATCCGCCGACGGGCCGACGGCGTGGTCGACGAGGTGCTCGGCCTGCTCACCGGAGCGGGCCGGTGAACGTGGACGGGAGGAACCGATGACCATCCGGATCGACCATGCCGGACGACGGGCCCTGGTCACCGGTGCCGGTGCCGGAATCGGCCGGGAGGTGGCCCACTGGTTGGCCCGGGCCGGCGCCGCGGTGGCCGTCAACGACCTGGTGCCCGACCGTGCCGCCTCCGTGGTGGCCGAGATCGAGTCCGAGGTTGCCGAGGCGGGTGGTCGTGGCTCGGCGGTCGCCGTGCCCGCCGACTGCCGGGACGACGAGGCGGTGGACGCCATGGTGGCCACCACCGTCGAACGGCTCGGCGGCCTCGACGTGCTGGTGGCCAACGTCGGCATGCTGCCCAAGGGACGCCGTCCACGGCCGTTCACGGCCACCCGGGGCGACGACTGGCGCGACATCGTCGACCAGAACCTGGTGCAGGCCGCCCTGTGCGGGCGGGCCGCCGCCGAGGCGATGCTGGCCCGGCCCGCGGGGTCGGACGACGGCTGCATCCTCTTCGTGACGTCCGGCGAGACGACCCGGCCGGCGCCCTACAACGGCGTCTACGCGGCGGCCAAGGCCGCCCTGAACCACCTGGTGACCACCATGGCCGTCGAGCTGGGACCCGAGGGGATCCGGGTCAACGCCATGGCCCCGGGCACCACGCTGACCGAGACGGTGGCCGCCGCGTTCACCGACGAGCGGGTCGCCGCGCTGGTGGCGTCCACCCCGCTGCGACGCATGGTCGACCACGACGAGCTGGCCCGGCTGGCCGTCTTCCTGACCAGCGACCTGGCCCGCTGCATCACCGGACAGTTCATACTGGCCGACGCCGGGGCGTTCCTGTCCCGGAGCCGTCCGGCCAATGACGAGGGACTGGTCTCCCCCCTCAGCGGATCCAACGCCCGCTAGCCCAAGCCGCTGGTGGATACCCGCTACCAGGGGCTGGTCAGAGGCCCATCTGGTGGTGGGGAGGCAGGTCCAGTGCGGCAATGGCGTCGGCCCGACGATGCAGCAGGTCGATGGTGGAGTCGAGGTTCCGACCGATCACGTACTGGCGTCGGGCCGTGCACTCCACGACCCACCGGCCCAACTCGTCCAGGTCGGCCACCTTCACGTCTCGGCCCGACTTCTCGAGGATGCCCTTCATCTGCTGGAAGGTCATCGAGGTCCGGCCGGTGCCACCACGGACCCGTTCCAGTTCGGGCGGTCGGTTCCGGTGCGAGCTGAACAGGCCGGTGTCCATGAGCCCACCGGACGGGTAGAAGACCGACGCACCGACCACCTCGGAATCCTCGGCCAACTGGTGGGCCAGGGCCTCGGTCAGGCAGCTCACCGCCGCCTTGGACGACGCGTACACCGCGGCGTTGGGCACCGGGGCGAAGCCCCCGTCACCGGACGAGGTGTTGACCACGTGGCCCGGTTCTCCGGACTCCAGCATCCGACCCACGAACGACATGACGCCGTTGGCCACGCCGAACACGTTCACCGAGTAGCACCACCGCCAGTCGTTGGGCTCGTGCGTCCACATGCGCCCACCGCCGCCCGAGCCCACTCCAGCGTTGTTGAACAGCAGGTTGCACCGGCCGTGCATCGCGAAGACGTGGTCGGCCAGGGCGTCGGTCGAGTCGTCGTCGGACACGTCGGTGACCACGCCGCTGATCCGTCCCGGGTGGCTGGCCGACAGCGCGGCCACCGTCGTGTCGAGCACGTCCTGCTCGACGTCGGCCACCACGACCGTGGCGTCGGCCTCCAGCAGTGCCCGGACGATGCCCCGCCCGATGCCGTTGGCCCCACCGGTGACCACGGCGACCGAGCCGGCCACCTCCAGGGGCGCCAGACTTCCGCCGTCCGTTGCCGAAGCCTCTCCGGACATCAGCCGACCGCGATCGGGACCGGCGGCACCTGGTTCTGCGGCGCCATGCCCGGACAGCCCTTGCCGGTGTCGGGCACCTCGGCGTAGTCGATGCCCGAGGCCACGTGGGCCCTGGTCGGGCAGTGCTCGTCAGCCAGGGCCTGCAGGGCGGCCACGTCGAACCGGTAGAGCTCGGCCGCGTTGGTGGTCAGCACCTTGGTGGCCTCGTCCTCGGTCATCCGCCCGAAGGTGAGGCGCAGGTGCTCGTCGGTGTAGGGGTGCGATCCCTCGATGTGCGGGTAGTCGGAGCCCCACATGACCTTGTCGACGCCGATCTCGCGCACCACCTCGGTCTCGCTGGGCCGCAGGAAGCTGGCCCCCACGTGGCACTGGCGCTGCCAGTACTCGCTGGGCGTGAGCGACATCCCGGCGACGGCCATGCCCCCGAAGATGGCCTCCGAGCCGTACTCGGAGTACTTCATCCGCTCGTGGAACGAGTCCAGCTTGGCCAGGGTCTCGGGCACCCAGGCTGTGCCGCTCTCGGTGTTCACCCACTGGAGGTCCGGATGGCGCTCGAACACGCCGGAGAACATGAGGTGCCAGAGTGCCCGCTGGCTCCACCAGGTGACCTCGAGCATGAACATGGCCAACGACGCCGGGAAGTGGTTCCCGAAGTTGGGCGTGGCCCCACCCGAATGGTGGTTGAGCGGCATGCCACATGCCTCGGCCGCCGCCCAGATGGGCTGGTAGGCGCTGGCGTAGAGGGGCTCGAACGGTGAGTCGGGCGGTGTGCCGGGCACGAGGATCCCACCCCGCAGGCCGCTGTCGGCCGCCCATTCGATCTCGGCCACCGATCCCTCGACGTCGCCCAGGAAGATCTGCGCGATGCCGGCCCGCCGCTCGGGGGCCTCGGACACGAAGTCCAGCAGCCACCGGTTGTGGGCCCTCAGGCCGGCCCACCGGTGGTCGTAGTTGTCGCTGTAGGCCGGGGCCTCGAACTGGCTGGCCGCGGCGGGCGCGAACGGCGGCTGGGTGTTGGGGAACAGCACGGCGGCCACCACGCCGTCGGCCTCCTGCTCGCGCAGCCGCCGGTCGGAGTCGTAGTTCCGGTTCCCGTCGACCTCCGGATCACCGTCCACGCCGACGTTCAGCGGGGAGCGCTCGACATCCTTGAACCTCTCGGCGGTGCGGCGCTGGCCCTCCTCGATGCTGCGGGCCCACTCGTCGAAGTCCGCGTGGTACCTCGACTCCAGGTAGTCCTTGTAGTTCCACAGGTCGGCACCGCAGTGGGTGTCGGCCGAGATGACCACATGATGTTCGGAGGCCTGCTGTTCGCTCATCGGTCGTGCTTCCTTCCCTCGGGCGTCTCTCGGATGCCGGTCCTAGGCGTACTGCATCTCACAGCCGTACTCGTCCAACCACCACCGGGCCTTGCGGGTGGCGTCGGGTGGGGTGCGGAGGTCCGCCGACTGGCCGAGGTCCTCGGGGGTGGGGCCGATCCGGTCGGCCACGGCCTGCAGGCCGACCTCGTCCAGGCCGTAGCAGTCCACGGCGTTCAGGCCCAGGAGCCGTCGGGTGTCCTCGACGGTCGCGTCCTGGAAATCGGTCTTCAGGCGGGCCCTCGTGTTGGGCCACGACCCCTCGGGGTGCGGGTAGTCGGTGCCCCACATGAGGGCGTCGATGCCGTTGACGTGGCGCCGACGGACCTCCTCACGCGACATGGTCGAGGCGCCGATGAACACGTTGTCGCCGAAGTACTCCGACGGCAGGCGGGAGATCAGGCCCTTCATCCGGGAACCCATCTTCTTGACCTTGAAGCTGGCTCCGAAGTTGACGTCGGCCTTCCAGAGCAGGTCGCCCACCCAGTAGGAACCGCACTCCACCACCGCGTACCGCAGGTTCGGGTAGCGGTCGAACTTCCCCGAGAAGAGCAGTTGCCACAGGATCCGGTGGGTCCAGAACGGGACCTCGCTGATGTACATGGCCACGTTGTCCCCGTAGGAGCGGAAGTCGGCCTCACCGGAGTGGGTGTGGACGACCAGGCCGGCGTCGGCACACGCCGCCCAGAACCGGTCGTAGTGGTCCGAGCCGTAGGGCGGATTGCCGTGCCACAGCGTCGGGACCATGACGCCCCGGATGCCGGGCTTGCCGGCCAGCGCCTCGACGTCCCTGACCGCCTCGTCCACGTCGTGGACGACCGGCACGAGGGCCACGCCGGCCCGCCGGACCGGGTCGGTGGCACAGAACTCCTCCAGCCAGCGGTTGTGGGCCCGGGCCCCGCCGAAGGCCTGGCGGGGGTCGGTGATCTGGCCGGCGGCCAGGCCGGCACCGAACGGCGGCGACTCCTGGCCGGTGACGGCGTCACCGTCGGCGAAGATGATCTCGCCGGCCACCCCGTCGGCGTCCAGCACGGGATCGCGGACCTCAGGGTCGTAGGCACCCTGGAGGCCCCACTCGTTCTCGCCCTCCCACTGCTCGACGAACTCGGCGTTGAGCTCCTCGGCCAACTGCCGGTGCGCGTGCCGCTCGGCCACGTAGTCGTCGAATTCGGCGTGGAGCGCCGAGTCCAGATAGGGCCGGTACTCCTCGCACTGCAGGCCGGCATGGGTGTCCGACGAGACGATGATGTACGGCTCGCTCCCCGTGCTGACTTCCCGTTCCATGGTTCGCTCCCCCGGGCCATGCCCTGTGTGGACCGCCGTCCTACTCTTGGACAGCGTTACATGATCTCTTGTACACTGTTGCAGAGAATCTGTCCGGTGGCAACCCGGACAACCCACGACCAGAGGCAGGAAGGGCCGATGGCCACAGGCGACGAGATCCTGGACCGGGCCCTGGCCCTCGTGGAGGCCGAGGGCGCCGGAGCCCTCACCATGCGCCGCCTGGCCGGTGAACTGGGGGTGGCCACCACCACCATCTACTGGCACGTCGGCAACCGGGACGACCTGGTCACCGCGGTGGTCCGGCGCCATGGCGAACGGATGGCCCGCACCCCCATCGTCGGCGACACCCCACGGGACCGGGTGCTGGACGTGGCCCGCCTGATCTGGCACACCTCACTCGAGCACCGCGAGGTCACCCGGCTGGCCGCCGCCCACGGTGCGTCCACCCTGCAGGCCCGGGAACTGGAGCTGGCCATGGCCCGGGAACTCCAGGAGGCGGGCGTGGTCGGCACGGCGGCCCGCGACGCCATGCGGGCCATCACGGCCTGCGTGGGTGGCTTCCTGGTGGCCGCCCTGCGGACCGACCAGCCCGAATCCCTGCGCCGGACCGCCGTACTGGCCGGCAACGGGGAAACCAGCGACGCCGCGGACCTCGACCCCGCCACCCGGGAGGCACTGGCCGAACCGGCCGACCTGCCGGCGCTGTTCGAGTCGACCCTACGGGCCGTGGTCGATTCAATCGTCCCCGCCGACCTGTCGGCCAACGCCTATCTCTGATCCGCCTCCGGCGGAATGGCCTCTGATCCGCCTCCGGCGGAATGGCCTCTGATCCGCCTCCCGCGGGATGGCCTCAGTCGCTCCCCGGATACATGTAGGCCGACGCCTGGGGCTTGACCGGGCGGGCCATCCACAACGGACGCCGGAGGTTGCCCGGTCCGGGACCGGGCCGGGTCTTGGCCAGCCATTCCTCGAAGATCCGGTGCGAGGCCTCGGTGTCGACCACCACGTCGCCGTAGGCGTCTCCCGGCTCGGCCGGACCCACCGTCACCCGCTGCAACCAGCAGTGCATGCCGCTGATCGGATCGGGCTGCACGGGGAAGGTCAGGTTCTGGTGCACGCCGGTGTCGGTCCACCAGATCAGGCCGGTGTCGGGCTCGTCGCTCTCGTAGGGACCCTGGCCCTGTTCACGCCGCAGGCGCCAACGACCGTCGTCGTCCCGCTCGATGGACGCCTTGCCGGCTCCCCACGAACGGGCCTCGTCCTCCTCGAGGCGCCACCGGCCCATGTGGTGGCTGGCCGCCACCACCCCGGGCCGGATCCCCTCGGTCCGCCACGACTGGATCACGAAGTGGCCGGTCCGGGTGGTGATCCGCACCAGGCCGTTCTCGTCGATGCCCAGTTCCTCGGCGTCGCTGGGGTGCAGCCACAACGGATGCCGGTGGCTGATCTCGTTCA
>CAYWBE010000024.1:0-14522 GCA_964456295.1 uncultured Candidatus Nemicrothrix sp. | reverse complement strand
AGGACTTCCGCAAGCACACCTCGTGGTACCTGAAGGGCTACGCCACCGGCCCGGCGGTCCGCCACGCCCTCCAGTCGATCACCGACCTCGACCACCTGGACGACCTGCTGGCCGGGCTGCTGGCCGAGGTGGACCCGGCGATGCCCCTGGATCCGGACTCGCTGCGGGTGCCCCGCAGCCACCGCAACGGCCCGAAGCCGGTGGTCCTGCCCGAAGGCTGGCTGGACGACCCCGAGGACGCCACCCCACCTTCGGCCGAGGCCGAGGTGCTGGTGTCCGGCGGCTGACGCCGCCACCCGCCGGCGCCCCGACCGTCCATGCTCCCCGACGACCTGGTCCTGGCCTCGGCCTCGCCCCGCCGCCTGGACCTGCTCCGGGCCGCCGGCCTCGACCCGGAGGTCCTGGTGCCCCGGGTCGACGAGGCCCCGTTGCCCGACGAGGACCCGGTGGCCATGGTGGAGCGCCTGGCGTGTGCCAAGCGCGACGCCGTACTCGCCGATCTCGGTACCGGGGCGGGCGGGGTCACGCCGAGGGTGGTGGCCGCCGACACCGTGGTCGTGCTGGACGGCGAGGCCCTCGGCAAGCCCGGCACCCCGGAGGTGGCCGTCGCCATGCTGGGTCGCCTGTCAGGTCGCACCCACCACGTGGTGACCGGCGTGGCGGTGGCCGGGCCAGCCGGACGGGCGTCGACCACGGTGTCCACCGAGGTGGCCTGGCGGACCCTGTCAGCCGACGAGATCCGGGACTACGTGGCCACCGGCGAGCCGCTGGACAAGGCCGGTGGCTACGGCATCCAGGGAGGGGGCGCCGACTTCGTGACGTCGTTGGTCGGTAGCCGGGACAACGTCATCGGCCTCCCGGTGGCCACCGCACTGGAGCTTCTGGCCACCGTGGAACTGGTCGACGACCCCTGGCGTCGCTGAGGACCGTCGTTGGCCACCGACCGGTCAGCCGACCGGCGGTTGGAACCGGCCGGCCACCAGGAACGGTCGTACGCCGGCCACCACGACCACCAGGCCGGTGACGGCGGCCGTCCCGAGGATCAGGAAAAGCAGCGCCGCCTGGATCAGCACGGCCTCCATGGGGTCCACCCCGGCCAGGATCAGCCCGGTCAGCGCCCCGGGGAGGAACACCATTCCGACGCTACGGGTCGTCTCCATCTGGGGACGTAGGGCCAACCGGAGGGCGTCTGAGGCCACGTCCCGCACCGCCCGGGTGGTCCCGAAGCCCAGGGCGAGCAGGGCCTCCACCTCGCCGGCCCGTTCCCGGAGGCCGTCCACCAGGCGGGTGGCGGCCACCACCACCACCTTCAGCGAATTGCCGACCACCATGCCCGACACCGGGACCAGCACCCTGGCCTCCAGTGGCAGGACCCCCAGGCCGAACACGACGGACAGCGAGACGGCGAGCCCGACCGCCCCGCCCAGGCCGGTCATCCACCCGAGCCCGGGGAGTCGGGCCTCGCGGCGTCGGGCCGCGTCGCCGGCCATCGGCACCATGACGGCCACCCAGGCCCAGGCCCACCAGATGGACGTGTCGCCGTCCAGCAGCAGGGTCAGTGCCCAGCCGGCCACCACCAACTGGGCCACGGCCCGCACGCTGGCCACCGCCAGGTCCCGCCCGAGGCCCAGACGCCGCCCGACCGAGATGCCGGCCACCACCACGAGTGGGACCAGCGAGGCCGCCAGGCCCCACCCGGCTCCCCATCGACCGATCTCCACGGCAGCCACCGCCGCACCGTAGCCACCGACCGGCCGGTGCCTGTCGACATCGGCCGCCCGCCAGCCCACCCCCGCCTTTGGCAGCGGCCACCCCCGGTCGTACGCTGTTAGGCATGCTGAACAAGCGGGTGGTCGTCCCCCGCGCTACGGCCGAGGACCTCTCGATCCATGACCTGTCGGTGGCCTACGACGGTCCGCCGGTACTGCACGACGTCTCGCTCGAGGTGGCGGCCGGCGAGATGGTCGCCCTCCTCGGACCCAGTGGCTGCGGCAAGACGACCCTCCTGCGGACCATCGCCGGTCTGGAGCACCAGGTGGCCGGCACCGTGCGCCTCGGCGAGCGGACCCTGGGCGACGGCCACTCGTTCGTTCCCCCGGAGAAGCGCCGCATCGGCATGGTGTTCCAGGACGGGGCGCTGTTCCCCCACCTCGACGTCGGGCAGAACGTGGCCTACGGACTCCCAAGGTCCGAGCGGCGATCCTCACGGGTGACCGAGACCCTCGAGCTGGTCGGCCTACGCGGCCTGGAGGACCGACGCCCCGGATCGTTGTCCGGTGGCCAGCAGCAGCGGGTCGCCCTGGCCCGGGCCCTGGCCCCCCGCCCCGGCGTGCTGCTGCTGGACGAGCCGTTCTCCAGCCTCGACACCTCACTGCGGGTCCAGGTCCGCTCCGAGATCCACCACCTCCTCCTGGAGCTGGGCGTGACCACGGTGTTCGTCACCCATGACCAGGAGGAGGCCTTCGTGCTGGGCGATCGGGTGGCCGTGCTCAACGAGGGCCGGATCGCCCAGGTGGGCAGTCCCGACGACCTGTACCGCCGTCCCGCCGACCGCTGGGTGGCCACCTTCGTGGGCGACGCCAACCTGCTACCGGTGGCTGACGCCTCCGGTGTCTGCGACACGCCGGTCGGGCCCGTCCCGGTGGCCGCACCGACGAACGGCCCGACGGACGACCCGCCGGGAACGTCCGAGGACCGGGTGGCGGGCGGTCCGGCCGAGCTGCTCGTCCGGCCCGAGGACCTCCAGCTGACCGAGGGGTCGACAGGCACCGTGGAACTCGTCGAGTACTACGGCCATGACGCCATGGTCCGGGTGCTGCTCGGCGACGGCTCCACCGTGCATGCCCGGACCGGTGCCGACGTCCGGTGGCAGCGGGGCGACCGGGTCGGTGTGACATATGCCGGGCCCGGGGCGGTGCCCCTCGGAGTGTGAATCCGGAGGGGGACTTGTTAGGTTCCCCTCACTCCCAGTTAGGGAACCCTTACAAGCACTCCGAACGAACGGCAAACCCTCCGGATGCACGCCCCCTCCATCCCCGCACGACTGGCCCGCGCCGCGGCCACCGTCCTCCTGCTCATCGGCGTTACGGCGACCGCCACGGCCTGTGGTGACGACCCCGACTCGCTGACCGTCTACTCCGGTCGCAGCGAGAAGCTCGTCGGCCCGATCTTCGAGGCCTTCACCACCGAGACCGGGATCGCCCTGGACGTCCGCTACGGCTCGTCCAATGACCTGGCCCTGCTGCTGGCCGAGGAGGGCGACAAGAGCCCCGCCGACGTGTTCCTCTCGAGGAGCCCCGGTCCGGCCGGCTTCCTCGACGACCTCGGCATGCTGTCCGAACTGGACGACGACGTACTGGACCGGGTGTCGGGCGCCGACCGCTCGCCCGATGGCACCTGGGTGGGCTTCGCCGGCCGTGGACGGGTGCTCGTCTACAACGTCGACGAGGTGGCCGCCGCCGACCTCCCCGACTCGGTGTTCGACCTGACCGGACCGGAGTACGCCGGCCGGGTGGCCGTTCCGGGCAGCAACTCCTCGTTCCAGGACTGGTTCACCCTGTTCCGCCTTCGCAACGGCGACGACGTGGCCATCCGGTGGCTGGATGCCATGGTGGCCAACGGCAGCCGCTTCTACCCGAAGAACGGCGCCATCGTGGAGGCCGTGGGTCGCAACGAGATCCAGTTCGGGCTGGTGAACCACTACTACAACTTCCAGAAGGTGGCGGCCAACGGCGATGCCCAGCGGTCGACCAACCACGGCTTCGCCCCCGGTGACGACGGCGGCCTCATGATCATCGCCACGGCGACGGTGCTCGACTCCAGCGGGGACAAGGTCACCGCCAACCGGCTCCTGGCCCACCTGCTGAGCGACGGACAGCAGGCCTACCTGACCGACAAGGTCTACGAGTACCCGCTGGCCATCGGCGTGGAACCGGCCGATGCACTACCGCCGGTCCCGACCGACCGGGTGGGCGCCGTGGACATCGACGACGTGGCCGCCGAGTTCACCCGCACCATCGAGATCATCGAAGCCAGCGGGATCCTCGACCAGTGACGGCGCGCCCGTGCTGAACGGGCCCACCGGGGTCGACGGCGTCCGGACGGGGCATGGTCGACCCCAGTTCCTCCTCATGGCGACAGCCGTCCTCGTGGCGGCCGCCTTCGCGCTGCCCGGCGGCTACGTGGCCTGGCGGGTCATCGGTGGGACCGAGTCGCCGCTGGCCCTCCTGACCAGCCCCCGGACCCTGTCGCCACTCTGGCGCACCGTGCAACTGGCCGTGCTCGTCTCGACGTCAACCGCAGTGCTCGGCACGGCCCTGGCCTGGGTCACCACCCGCACCGACCTCGCCGGTCGTCGCTTCTGGCGGATCGTCGTGCCCCTCCCCCTCGTCTACCCGAGCTTCGTGGGCGCCGCGGCCTTCATCTCCGGGCTCACCCCGGGCGGCATCGTCCACGACCTGGCGGCCGACCTGGGCTTCGACCTCACCCTGCGGCTCCACGGCCTCGTCGGAGCCTGGCTGGTCCTCACCCTGTTCACCTACCCCTACGTGTACCTCCCGGTGGCCGCCCGCCTGGCCTCGCTACCCACCGCCTTCGAGGAGAACGCCCGCCTGCTCGGCGACCGGCCGGCCCGGGTGTTCACCCGGGTGGTGCTCCCCCAGATCGGATCGTCGATCGCCGCCGGCTCGCTGCTGGTGTTCCTGTACACGGTGAGCGACTTCGGCGCCGTCCACCTCATGCGGTTCGAGACCCTCACCCAGACCATCTTCCGGACCCGCCTGTTCGACCGGGACCGGTCCTTCGCCCTGGCCCTCCTGTTGCTGGCCCTGGCCATCGTGGTGGTGGCTGCCGAACGGACGATCGCCAGGGCGGGCGCCCGACGCGGAGCGCTGCTGGCCGGGGACGCCACGGTCGGTGACCGCCGTGCCCTCACCGTCCCCCTCGGCGGCTGGACCGTGCCGGCCACCGGGCTGGTGGCCGGCACCGTCGGCCTGGCCCTCGTCGCCCCCGCCGTGTCACTGGCCGACTGGGGCCTGTTCGGCTGGATGCGGTCCCGTCGGGGTGGCAGTTCCCTACGGCTGGACTGGGGCGATGTGCTCGTGCCGACCTGGAACACGGTGTGGGTCGGGGTGGCCACTGCGGTGGTCGCCGTGGTGGTCGTCCTCCCCGTCGCCTACCTCACCACCCGCCACCGCTCCCGCCTCGGCGGCGTCGTGAACGCCGTGGTGGTCGCCGGATTCGCCATCCCGGGACTGGTCGTCGCCCTCTCGCTCGTGTTCTGGACGATGCACGCCTCGCCGTTCGACTTCCTGATCGGCTCCATGCCCGTCCTGGTCTTCGCCTACGTCGTGCACTTCGGCGCCCAGGCCGTCCGGACCGCCCAGGTGGCCGTCGACGCCGTTCCCCGACGCATGGAGGACGCCGCACGCCTGCTCGGTGCCGGGCGGATCCGCCGCCTGACCACCGTGGAACTCCCCCTCATGCTGCCCGGCCTGCTCGCCGGCGCCGGCCTCGTCATGCTGTCCACGATGAAGGAACTCCCGGCCACCCTGCTGGCGTCACCCATCGGGTTCCGGACGCTGGCCACCCAGATCTGGGGAACCTACGAGGCGCTCTTCCTGCCCGAGATGGCCATCCTGGCCCTCGTGCTGCTGGTCATCAGCGCCCTGATGACCTGGCTCCTGGTGGTGCGCCGCAGCGACCACCTTCGCTGACGGCCCGCCACCGACGGGCGGCGCTCAGCGCGTGGTGACGAGGATCCGGTCGGCGGCGAATGCCTCCACGTCGACCCGGCCGCCACCGATCTCGACGGTCATGCCGCCGCCATCCGAGGCGGTCACCGAGCCGAACTCCCCGGGCACCAGGCTGGCGTCCTCGAGGAACTGCAGCAGCCCCTCGGTGAACTCCAACTCCTCGGGGATCCGGCTGACCGTGAACGACTCGCCCACGCCCACGTCGGACAGGTGCCGGGTGTCGGGCTCCCGGTAGGAACTCCCGGGAATGGGATTCCCGTGCGGACAGGTCGTCGGCTCTCCGAGGAGCCGGTCCAGGGCCGACTCCACGGCCGGCGAGATGACGTGCTCCCACTTGCCGGCCTCGTGGTGGGCCTCGGTCCACGTCAGGCCGAGGACATCGGTGAGGAACCGCTCGGCCAGTCGGTGCCGGCGGACCACCGAGGTTGCCAGTTCCTGACCGTCGTCGGTCAGGGCGATGCCCGCCTCGTCGGTGCCGACCAGACCGGCCTTCTCCAGGCGCTTGACCATCTCGGACACCGCCGGTCGGCTCACGTCGAGGCGCTCGGCGATCCGCGCCTGGATCACGTCCAGGCCGTCCTCGGCCAGTTCGAAGATCGTCTCGCAGTACTCCTCGAAGGCCGGGTGGTATTCCGGGGTCTCGTACGGCACGCCGCCGATTCTAGGCAACGGGGCCGCCGGGTGATCCGGGCCGGTTCTCCCTGCGGATGTGGCGGCGGCGATGATGGCCCCGTGCCCCTGGATCCCCGCACCCCGGTCATCGTCGGCGTCGCCCAGGTCACCGACCGGGTGGACGACCCGACGGGAGCCCGCACCGCCCTGGAGCTCATGGTCGACGCCTGCCGGTCGGCCGGCGTGGACGCCACCGGCGACCGGTCCCCGGACCTCGAGGCCGTGGACGTGGTGGCCGTGGTGGGCGGCATCTGGAGCTACCGCGACCCCGGGCGCCAGGTGGCCGACGCCCTCGGGGCCGCCGGTGCCGACACCCTGTTGACCGGCCTTTCCGGCACGTCGCCGCAGCGTCTGCTGGCCCACCTGGCGACGAGCATTGCCACCGGCAGGATGGACGCCGCCCTCATGACGGGCGGCGAGGTGTTCCGCTCCCGACGCCGGGCCCGCCGGCTGGCCGTGGAGGTCCGCCGCGACGTCGACGGTGACCTGCCCCCTGCCGAACGCTTCGACGGCGGCCTGGACATGGCCACCCCCCACGAGGAGTCCCGGGGTCTCGTGGAGCCCGGCGTCTTCTACCCGGTCGTCGAATCGGCCATCCGCCACGCCCGTGGCGAGGACGTCGACCAGCACCGCCAGCGGGTGGGTGCCCTGTGGACCGGCTTCAACGCGGTGGCGTGCGCCAACCCCCATGCGGCGACCCGCACGCCGATGGACGCCGAGGCCATCACCTCAGCCACGGGAGGCAACCGCATGGTCGCCTCCCCGTACACCCGGTCCATGATGGCCAACAACAACGTCGACCAGGCCAGCGCCGTCCTCCTGACCACGGTGGCCCGGGCCGAGGCCCTCGGCGTACCCCCGGACCGGTGGGTGTTCCCCCATGTGGCCAGCCGGGCCGACGACCCCGGCTCGCCCAGCGCCCGGATGCACCTCCACCGCTCGCCAGCCATCCGGGCCAGCGGCCGTGCCGCCATGGCCGCCGCCGGCCTGCACCTCGACGAGGTCGACCACCTGGACCTGTACGCCTGCTTCCCGGCCTCGGTCCAGGTGTGTGCCACCGAACTCGGGCTCGACACCGAGACCGAGACCCGGCCCCTGACCGCCAACGGAGGGCTCACCTTCGCCGGTGGGCCCCACTCCAACTCGGTCGGCCAGTCGCTGGCCGCCCTGGTGGAACGGCTCCGGGAGGCACCGGGCACCGGCCTGCTCTACGCCAACGGCGGCTATCTGGGCAAGCACGCCTTCGGCATCTACGGCACTGAGCCACCTACCGACCCGTTCCGGTCGATCGACTGCGCCACCGAGATGGCCGACGAGCCGACCCGCATCCCCGCCCCGGATTTCTCCGGGCCGGCCACCGTCGACGGCTACACGGTGCGTCACGACCGGGACGGCCGACCCACCAGGGCACTGGTGGCCGCCCTGACCGACCCGACCGACGCGGCCAGCTCCCGGGTATGGGGTGGGGTCACCGACCCGGCCACGCTGGACGCACTACTGGCCGCCGACCTGGTCGGCCACCCGTGCGAGCTCGATCCCGACGGCCTCGTCTCGATCTGACCCGGGCCCCGGAGGGGCCCCAGAAACAGGAAGTCACCATGCAGACCCCGATCACCGAGATGTTCGACATCGAGTTCCCCATCGTGGCCTTCACCCACTGTCGCGACGTGGTGGCCGCCGTGTCCCGGGCCGGAGGCCTGGGCGTGCTGGGTGCGGTGGCCCACAGCGACGAGGGCCTGGAGACCGATCTGGCGTGGATCCGCGACGAGATCGGCGACCGCCCGTTCGGCGTGGACCTCATCGTCCCCGCCCGGTACGCCGGGTCCGACGAGGGCGGCCTGGCGGTGGCTGACCTGGTGGAGGCCATCCCGGGCGCCCACCGCGAGTTCCTCGACGAGTTGCTGGAGCGCTACGGCGTACCGGACAACCCGGACTCGGCCGGCTGGGCCGAACGCCCGGGAGACGCCCCCTTCTCGGCCAACCGGGCCAGCCGGCAGTTGGACATCGCCCTGGCCCACGGCCCCGCCCTAGTGGCCAACGCTCTGGGCCCGCCGCCCCCGGAGATGGTGGAGCGATGCCACGAGGCCGACGTGTTGGTGGCCGCCCTGGCCGGCACGAAGGTCCACGCCGAACGCCACGTGGCCGCCGGCGCCGACGTCATCATCGCCCAGGGCACCGAGGGCGGTGGCCACACCGGCCACATCGGCTCCATGGTGCTGCTCCCCGAGGTGGTCGACGCCGTGGCACCCGTCCCGGTACTCGGGGCGGGCGGGATCGGTCGGGGCCGTCAGATGGCGGCCGCCATGGCCCTCGGGGCGGCCGGCGTGTGGTGCGGCTCGGTGTGGCTGACCACCGAGGAGGCCGAGACCCACCCGGTGGTCAAGGCCAAGATGCTGGCCGCCGGATCAGGTGACACCCTGCGATCACGGTCGCTGACCGGCAAGCCGGCCCGCATGCTGCGCACCGCCTGGACCGAGGAGTGGGACCGCGACGACACGCCGGCCCCACTGGGCATGCCACTCCAGCCGATGCTCACCGGGGCGGCCGTGGACCGCATCAACCGGGCCGCCCACCACGAGGACTCGGGTGCCGCGGAGCTGGCCACCTACTTCGTGGGCCAGGTGGTGGGCACCATGGACCGCACCCGGGGTGCCGGCCAGGTGGTGCTGGACATGGTCGACGAGTTCATCGACGCCGCCCAGGACCTGGCCGCCCAACTGGAGGCCTGAGCCGGCCGGTTCCGGGAGTCGGGTTCCGGGGTTCAGGCCCCCACGGCGATGCGGTCCCCGTCGTCGGGGAGCAGCACCTCGCCGTCGAAGTGCTCGGCAGCCAACGCCAGCCACTCGTCGCGACCGTTCGGACCGGCCGGGTCGACACCGGGGGCCGGCACGCAATGGTTCAGCACCAGGGTCCCGACCCCGGCCCGGGCAGCCGTACGGGCCGCGTCGGCCACGGTGGAGTGGTAATCGAGGACGTCCACGAACCGCGGGACCGGCACCTGCGAGACGAGGTCGTCGCGCACCACCGTCTGCACGTACACGTCGGCGCCGGCGCACAGGTGGTCGAGTCCCGGGCACGGCACCGAGTCGCCGCCGAGGACCACCGAGGCGCCGTCGGCGTCGAACCGCCAAGCCAGCGTGGGGTGCACCGGGCGGTGGTCGGTGGGCGCCGCGGTGATCCGCACGCCATCGTCCAGGACCACCGCGCCGAGGCCGTCGCCGGTCCGACCGTCGGTCTCGACCACCGGAACCTCAGGGCCGGCCTCCAGGTCATCGTGGTGCGCTATCCGCCAGCCGATGTCGGTGCCGAGCATCCGGAGGGTGTCGGCGATGAACGCCGCGGTGCCCGGCGGTCCGCCGACCGGCAGTGGGGCGGGTGGGAAGCCCTGGATCCACCTGGTGGTCACCACGTCGTTCACGTCGGTCACGTGGTCGCTGTGGAGATGGGTGAGGAGCAGTCGCTCGATGGCCGCCGGACCCAGGCCGGCGGCGGCCATTCGCATCACGCAGCCCCGACCGGCGTCGACCAGAAACCATCGGCCGTCCACGCCGACGGCCTGGGCGGCACCGGCCCGGTTCGGGTCCGGGAGGGGGCTCCCGGTCCCCAGCATCACCAACTGCATGTCCACCGTCCCTGCTTGAGCGCCTCCGGCAGAGGAGGACCGCTCAGTTGATGTTGACGAGCTGTCCGCCGTCGACCAGGACGGCGTGGCCGGTCATCCACGAGGCGGCGTCCGATGCCAGGAACAGCGCCGTGGAGGCGATGTCTTCCGGCTCGCCGAGCCGCTTCATGGGCAGGGCATCGGCGATGGCGTCCCCCCGACCGTCCTCCCAGAGGGCCCGGGCGAAGTCCGTCCGGACCAGGCCGGGGCACACCGCGTTGACCCGGACGGCCGGCCCCATCTCGGCGGCCAGCTGCTCGGTCAGGTGGATCAGCGCCCGCTTGGTCAGGTCGTAGACGCCGAGGATGGCGTTGGTGCCGAAGGCGCCGACCGACGAGATGTTGACCACCGAGCCACCGTGCTCCTTCATCCAGCGGTTCCAGCAGGCCTGGGTCCACACCAGCGGGGTGGTCAGGTTGGTGGCGAACGTCTTCTCCCACCGGGGCACGTCGATGTCGATGACGTGCCCGGCGTACGGGTTGGTGGCCGCGTTGTTGACCAGCACGTCGATGGCCCCGAAGGCCTCCATGGTGGCGTCCAGGACCCGGTCCATGTCCTCGACCTTCCCGACGTGTCCCGCCACATGGGCCAGGTCACCGCCCGTGGAGGCCCGTAGTTCCTCGACGGTGGCCGCGCACGACTCCTCGTTGCGGCTGGTGATCATCACCTTCGCCCCGGCCGACGCCATCGCCTCGGCGATGCCCCGTCCGATCCCCCGAGAGCCACCGGTGACGATGGCGACCTTGCCGTCCAGCCTGATGTCCATGGGCGGCGACCCTAGGGGGGCGCCGACGGGGTGCCCGAAGCGGGCGCCGGCCGGTCCTCCGGCGAGGGCCGATCTCGGGTCCGGTCAGCCGACCCGGCGGTCGTGGCCCTCCCAGTAGGGATCGCGCAGCACGCGCTTGAGGATCTTGCCCGACGGGTTGCGGGGGATCTCCTCGACGAAGTCCACCGTCTTGGGGCACTTGAACCCGGCCAGGCGTTCCCGGGCGTGGACCAGGATGTCCTCGCCGGTGACTCCGGAATCGGGCACCGGGATGACCAGGGCCTTGCCCACCTCGCCCCACCGCTCGTCGGGCACCCCGATCACGGCCACATCGGCGATCCCCTCGTGGGCCATGAGGGCATTCTCCACCTCGGCCGGGTACACGTTCTCGCCACCCGAGACGATCATGTCCTTCACCCGGTCGTGGATGTAGAGGTAGCCGTCCTCCAGGTAGGCGGCGTCGCCGGACCGCAGCCAGCCGTCGCCCGGCAGGGCCTTGGCCGTCTCCTCCGGGAGGTTCCAGTAGCCCAGCATGTTGCCGTCATGGCGCATCCAGACCTCGCCCACCTCGCCGTCGGGCAGCTCCTCGCCGGTCTCCGGGTCGACGATCTTCATCTCCATGCCCCGGATGGGCTTGCCGGCCGACCGCAGCAGCTTCGGATCGGCGTCACCACCGTGGTCCTCGGGCGCCAGGGTGGTGCCCGCACCGGTGGTCTCGGTCATGGCGTACACCTGGAAGTACTCGCAGCCGAACTGCTCCATGGACTTGACCAGCACGTCCTCGGTGATGGGAGAGGCCCCGTAGGCGATGCGCTGCATCGACGACAGGTCGATCCCGTCGGTGGGCACCATCAGGAAGAACTGCAACATGGCCGGCACGAAGATGGCGTGCGTGATGCCCTCCACCTCGATGCCTCGGAGGATGGCCGCCGGATCGAAGTCGCGCGTCGTGAACGTGGTGGCCCCGTTGACCATGCCGAACAGGGCCCAACCGCCACCACCGATGTGGAAGAACGGCAGGACGGCCATGTTGCGGGAGTCGTCGTCCATGTCCCAGTCCACGCTGGCGAACAGGGCCTGGAAGTTGGCGTTGGTGCTCTGCACCCCCTTGGGATGGCCCGTGGTCCCCGAGCTGTAGAGCTGCGAGCAGACGTCCCCATCGGCCGACGGCACCTTCTCGCACGCGTCGCCGTGGGCGTCACGCCAGGCCGCGTAGGAGGGGTGGTCCCCGGCTGACCCGATGACCACGATGGTCTCGACGTGGGCCAGGTCGGCCTCGAAGGCGGCCAGGTGGTCGGCGAACTCCTCGTGGACGACCAGCACCGAGGCCTGGGAGTCGTTCACGATGTAGGCCATCTCCGGCGGGGCGAGGCGCCAGTTGACGGCGACGGTCACCGCGTTGCGGTAGGCGCAGCCGAACAGCACCTCGAAGTACTCCGCCGAGTTCTTGTCGATGAAGGCCACCCGCTCCTGGGAGCCCACGCCCTCGGCGGCCAGGGCATTGGCCACCCGGCCGGCCCGGGCCTGCATCTCGTTCCACGAGGTTCGTTCGTCGCCGAGCACGAACATGTCCCGGTCGCCATGGGCCGCGGCACCCAGGTCGATCACGTCGGCGAAGTTCTTGGCAAGTGAGGAGTCCATGGTCGGCGAACCTACTCCCGGTGGACGCCCGGCTACCAGCCGGTGGGCGGAGTCGGGACAGCGGCGACCCGGCACCGAGCCCGTCAGAGAATCTTGGTGACGCCCGAGACCTCGTAGCGGTCGACGGACACGCCGGCCACTCCGCAGTCGCGCAGCGTCCGCTGGAAGGTCCGACTGTGGTCGGCCCGCTGGTGGGCCCCGAGGTGCTCCTCGGCCTCCCAACGCTCGAACAGGTTGAGCTGGCCGGCCACCAACGGATCGGCGGCCATCACGTACTCCAGACAGCCCTCCTCGGCACGCGTGGCCTCCACCACGACGGCCACCGCGGCCAGTAGGTCGTCTGACCGGTCGGGATCGAAGGTGATGGTGCCGGCGAGGACGATCATTGGGTGGACCTCCGGGGGTCTGGTCGGGCGGCCCGGAGCGTACTGTCGGCCCGTGGTGATGACGGAAGCGGACGGTCTGCGGCAGGGCACCGACGGCGTCGTCCGGTGCGCCTGGCCCGGCGACGACGCCGGCTACCTCACCTACCACGACGGGGAATGGGGCCGTCCGGTGGTCGACGACGTCCGACTGTTCGAGAAGGCCTGCCTGGAGGGATTCCAGGCCGGGCTGTCGTGGCTGACCATCCTCCGCAAGCGGGACAACTTCCGGGCCGCCTTCGCCGGCTTCGACCCGGCCACCGTGGCCCGGTTCACCGACGCCGACGTGGAGCGGTGCCTGGCCGACGCCGGCATCGTGCGGCACCGGGGGAAGGTCGAGTCCACCATCAACAACGCCTCCCGGGCCCTCGAGGCCATCGAGGAGTTCGGCTCGCTGGCCGCCTATCTGTGGTCCTTCGAGCCCGACGGCCCGATCCGGGTCGACGGGCCGGCCGGTGGGGCAACGGGCCCGGCCGCCATCCCGGCCATCACCCCGGAGTCCACGGCGCTCAGCCGCGACCTGAAGCGGCGGGGCTGGTCGTTCGTGGGCCCGACCACCGTGTACGCCCTGATGCAGGCCATGGGCATGGTCAACGACCACCTCCCGGGCTGCGCCCTCCACGAGGTGGTGGCCGCCGAACGGTCGGCCCTCGTCCGGCCCGTGCCCACCACCCAGCCGACGGCTGCCCCGTGACCCGCCTGTCGGTGCTGGACCAGTCGCCGGTCCCCGAAGGGTCGACGGCCGGCGACGCCCTACGCAACACCCTGGACCTGGCTCGTCGTACCGAGGCCATGGGCTACCACCGCTACTGGGTGGCCGAGCACCACGGCATGGCCGGGCTGGCCGGCTCCAGCCCCGAGGCCCTCATCGGGTCGATCGCCGGGGTGACCGACCGGATGCGGGTCGGCTCGGGCGGCGTGATGCTCACCCACTACGCCCCCCTGAAGGTGGCCGAGGCGTTCTGCGTCCTGGCCTCCCTGCATCCGGGACGCATCGACCTCGGGGTGGGCCGGGCCCCCGGCTCGGACCACCTCACGGCGGCCGCCCTGGCCCGTGGCGGCGCCCGGACCCCGTTGGACCACTACCCCAACCAGGTGGAGGAACTGGTCCACCTGGTGGACGACACCCTGCCCGCCCACAGCCCCATCCAGGGCGTGCGGGCCACCCCGCGGCCCGACGAACCGCCCGAGGTGTGGCTCCTTGCGTCGAGTGCCGACTCGGCCGCCTACGCCGCCCACTTCGGCCTGCCCCTGGGTTGGGCCGACTTCATCGCCCAGGTGGACGGCGCCCCGATCGTCGACGCCTACCGCCGCCAGTTCCAGCCGTCGGCCCGCTGCCCCGAGCCCCGGGTACTGCTGTGCGCCAACGTGTTGTGCGCCGACACCGACGAAGAGGCCGAGGCCCTGATGGCCGCCGTCCGGGCGTGGCGGGCGTCGGGACTGCGTGGCCCGGTGCCCGCCGGGGAAGCGACCAGCCCCGACGCCGCCGACCCGCGACCCGCCCCCCTGGCCGTCCAGCCGGGTCGCCGGTCCATCGCCACCGGCACCCCCGACCGGGTGTACGACCGGCTCCAGGAACTGGTCGGGACCACCGGCGCCGAGGAACT
>CAYWBE010000023.1:6884-14694 GCA_964456295.1 uncultured Candidatus Nemicrothrix sp. | reverse complement strand
CCGGTGGCCGGCGTGCTGGTCGACCGGTGGGACCGCAAGCGCACCATGGTCACCTGCGATGTCGGACGTGCGCTGGTGATGGTGGCCCTGCCGTTCGTGGACACCCTGATCGGGTTGTTCCTGGCCTCGCTCCTGCTGGAGGCGTTCACCATGTTGTGGGGGCCGGCCAAGGAGGCCTCGGTTCCCCACGTGGTGCCGGCCGACCAGCTGGCCACGGCCAACTCGCTGTCCCTGGTGGCCGCCTACGGCACGTTCCCCATCGGTGCCGGCCTCATGGCCCTGTTCGGTCGCCTGTCCACGGCCCTGTTCGACTCCTCGTGGGCCGACAACGTGCGCCTCGACGACATGGGCCTCGCCTTCTACGCCAATGCCCTGTCGTTCCTGGTGACCGGCTGGCTCATCCTGACCCTCGACCTGCCGCGCCGCCCCCGGGCCGAGCGGGAGGTCGCGAAGGGCCGTCGGGCCGCCCTGGCCCACCCGATCGCCGAGCTGCGGGAGGGCTGGCGGTTCGTGTTCGTGAACCCGGTGGTCCGCACGGTGAACATGGGCCTGGCCACCGGCCTGATGGGCGGCGGGATGCTGGTGCCCCTCGGGGCGATCTACGCCGACGAGGTCCTGGGGGCCGGCAGGTCGGGCCTGGGGGTGCTCATCACCGCGCTGGGCCTGGGGGTGGCCGCCGGGGTGGGTCTGGTCTCGTTGCTCCAGCGCCGCCTCGACAAGGCCCGCACGTTCACCCTGGCCCTCGTGGGGGCGGGGGTCTTCCTGGCCCTGGCGGCGTCCATCAGCCAGGTCCACCTGTCCACGGCCATGGTGTTCGGGATCGGCATCTGTGCCGGGGCGGTCTACGTCCTCGGGTTCACCCTCCTGCACGAGAACGTGGACGACGAGTTGCGGGGCCGGGTCTTCGCGACGTTCTACCTGCTGGTCCGGGGGTGCGTGCTGCTGGCCCTGGTGGTCGGTCCGCTCATGGAGGACCTGCTGGACCGTCTGTCCAGCGGGTTGTGGGACCGCCACGTGGAGCTGTTCGGCATGGCGGTCGACGTGCCGGGGGTGCGCCTCACCCTGTGGCTGGCCGCCCTGATCATCCTTGCCTCCGGTGCGGTGGCCGCCGGTTCGCTCAAGGCGGGGATACGCGACGGGAGTCGGGAATCGTGACCGGCCATTCCGAGGTGACGGGTCGTTCCGGGGCCTCGGGCCGGTTCATCGCGGTGGAGGGTGCCGACGGCACGGGTAAGAGCACCCAGGCCCGGTTGCTGGCCGACCGCCTGGGGGCGCTGTTCACCCGGGAGCCCGGGGGGACGGAGCTGGGTGAACGCATCCGCGACCTGGTGCTGGATCCGGCCGGGCAGGCACCGGTGGACCGGGCCGAGGCGCTGCTCATGGCAGCCGCCCGGGCCCAGCACGTCGACCTGGTGGTGGCCCCCGCGCTGGCCGACGGGCGGGACGTGGTGTCGGACCGCTACGTGGCGTCGTCCATCGCCTACCAGGGCGTGGGTCGGGGCCTCGGTGCCGGCCCGGTGGCCGAGGTGAACGCCTTCGCCACCGGAGGCCTGGCCCCTGACCTGGTGGTCCTGATCGAGGTCGACGCCCCGGTGGCCGGTGGCCGCCTCGGTGACGACCGGGGCGGGGAACTGGACCGGATCGAACGGGCCGGTGACGACCTCCAGTCCGTGGTGGCGTCGGCCTACCGGGACATGGCGGCCGCCGACCCGGGTCGGTGGCTGGTCGTCGACGGTGGCGGCACCATCGAGGAGGTGGCGGCCCGGGTGGCCGACGCCGTGGATGCCCGGTTGGGCCCCCGCCGGGACGCATGACCGTCGCCCCGGACGCGTCCCTGCTGGTCGGTACCGCCCCGATGGATGACGCCGCCCTGTGGGCCACGGTGGTCGGCCATGGACCGGCGGTGGCCCTGCTCCGACAGGCCGCCATCCGGCCGGTGCACGCCTACCTGCTGGTCGGCCCTCCGGGGGCCGGGCGGGCCGAGGCGGCCCGTGCCTTCGCCGGAACGCTCTTCGCCGGCGGCGGCGCCGATGGACCGGCCCTCGACCGTCACCGGGGCCTGGCTGCCGCGGGTCGGCACCCCGACCTCGTCCTGGTGGAGCCCGAGGGTCGGTCCCTGCTGGTGGCCGACGCCGAGCGGATCACCGTGGAGGGCTGGCGTTCGCCCATCGAGGCCGACCGGAAGGTCATCGTGGTGGACCGGTTCGACACCGCAGAGCCGGCGGCGGCGGCCAGCCTGCTCAAGACCATCGAGGAGCCGCCGGCCTCGGCGGTGTTCGTCCTGTTGGCCGAGGAGGTCCCCGACGAGCACGTCACCATCGCCTCGCGTTGCGTCAGGGTCGACCTTCCCCCGGTTCCCGACCCGGTGGTGGCCGAGGCCCTGGTGGCCGAGGGGGTGGCGTCCGACCGGGCCGCGGAGCTGGCGGCGGCTTCGGCGGGGAGCATGGCCCGGGCCCGGCTCCTGGTCGACGACCCGGCGTTCCGGGGCCGGCGGGACGCGTGGAACTCGGTGCCCGAGCGCCTCGACGGTTCGGGTGCCGCGGTGGCCGTGCTGGTGGCCGAGCTCCGGGGGCTCATCGACGATGCCCAGGGCCCGGTGGAGGAACGCCACCGGGTCGAGTTGGAGGCGCTGGCCGAGCGCGAGGAGGCGTTCGGCACCCGTGGCTCGGGTCGCCGGGAACTGGCGGATCGTCACAAGCGGGAGGTCCGACGCCACCGGGACGACGAGCTCCGCTTCGGCCTGGCCACCCTGGCCCGGGCCTACCTGGATCGGGCCCACGGGGATGGGATCCGCCCGTCGGCCGAGGCCTGCCTGGCGGCTACCGAGCGGATCACCGGGGCCACCGGTGAGTTGGTGCGAAACCCCAACGAGGCGTTGCTGCTCCAGGCCCTGCTGTTGGACCTTCCGCCGGGTGGGCCGCCGGGCGGGGCCGACTAGGCGGGATCGCCGGCCAGTGGTCCGACGGTGTGTCGGACCAGGGGGACGCCGGGCCGGTAGGCCAGGTGGTGGTGGCTGGGGGCGTCCAGCACCACGGCATGTCCGGCCGAGCCCGGGGAGAGGCGACCCACGTCGGTCCGCTGGAGGGCGGCCGCGCCACCGACGGTGACGGCCTGGATGGCCTCGTCGATGGTCATGTGCATGTCCCGGACGGCCAGGGCGATGCAGAACTGGATGGACGTGGTGTAGCTGGATCCCGGGTTGCAGTTCGAGGCGATGGCCACCGTGGCGCCGGCATCGATGACCCGTCGGGCGTCCGGGTAGGGCTGGCGGGTGGAGAAGTCACACGCCGGGAGGAAGGTGGCCACCGTGTCACTGCCGGCCAGGGCCTCCACATCCGCGTCCGACAGGTGGGTGCAGTGGTCGACCGAGGCGCAACCGCACTCCACGGCCAGGGCCACGCCCGGCCCCTCTCCCAACTGGTTGCCGTGGAGGCGGAGGCCCAGGCCGGCGGCCCGGCCGGCCTCGAGCACGGCCCTGCTCTGGTCGGCGTCGAAGGCACCCTCCTCGCAGAAGGCGTCGATCCACCGGGCGTGGGGGGCAGCCGCGTCCAGCATGGCCCCGCACACCAGGTCCACGTAGTCGTCGATCCGGCCGAGGTACTCCTCGGGCACCAGGTGGGCGCCCAGGAAGGTCGTCTCCGTGGTGTGGCTGCCGGCCACCTCGAGGCTCCGGACCTCGTGGTCGACGTCGAGGCCGTAGCCCGACTTGACCTCGATGGTGGTGGTGCCGGCCCGGTGGGCCTCGGCGAGGCGGAGCCGCAGTAGGCGGTCCAACTCGGCGGTGGGGGTCTGTCGGGTGGCCTCGGTGGTCACCCGGATGCCGCCGCCGTCGTAGGGCTGGCCGGCCATCCGGGTGGTGAACTCCTCGGACCGGTCGCCGGCGAACACCAGGTGGGTGTGGGAGTCGACGAAGCCGGGCAGGACGCAGGCGCCGTCGGCGTCGATGCGATCGTCGGCGGCGGCTCCGGCCGGGCCGACCTCGGTGACCAGGCCGTCGGTGATGACCACCGAGGCGTCCTCGAGGATGCCCAGCGGTCCCCGGCCCAGCGCCGGGTCGTTGGTGATCAGCGACCCGATGCGGTCGATGACCAGCGAGCGGCCCGCACCGGTTCCCGACGGGGAGGGGGTGGGTCCGGCCTCAGGCATCGAGGATCCGGCCGATGGACTCCGAGAGCTCGGCCGCCACGTCGATGGTGGCGTGTCGGCCGTCGGCGACCACCGGCCTGCCGTCGACCACCACGTGGGTGACGTCGGCGGCCGTCGCCGCGAACACCGCGGCCTCGGCGGCCGTCGCCGGCGTGGTGCCGGCCGTCCGGACCGAGTCCAGCGTGATGGTCACCAGGTCGGCCCGCCAACCGGGGGCGATGGCTCCGGCGTCGTGCCAGCCGAGGCTCCGGTGCCCGTTGTGACCGGCCATGGCCAGCAGCTCGCCGGCCGAGTGGATGCCCCGCTGTTCGGACCGGAGCCGTTCGTCCAACTCGGTGGCCCGTGCCTCCTCGAACATGTCGATCACGGCGTGTGAGTCGCTGCCCAGCGTGATGCCCACGCCGGCGTCGACCAGCTCGGGGGTCGGGCCGATGCCGTCGCCCAGGTCGCGTTCGGTGGTCGGGCACAGGCACACCGTGGACCCCGTGGACCCCAGCAGGGCCACGTCGTCGTCGGTCAGGTGGGTGGCGTGCACGGCGCTGAACCGTTTCCCCAGGACGCCCGCGTCGGCCAGCAGGCCGATCGGGGTGCGACCGTGGTGGTCGATGCACTGCCGGTTCTCGGCCTGCTGTTCGGAGACATGGGCGTGCAGCGGGGCGTTCCGGGCGGCCGTCCAGTCGCTGGCCACGGCCATCGCCGCGGGGTCGACGGCCCGTACCGAGTGGATGGCCGCACCGACCAACTGGCCGTCGGCCGGAGCGAGGTCGTCGATCCGGGCCACCCAGGCCTCGGCCGAACCGTCGTCGTAGCGACACTGGGCGCCCTGTGGTCCGGTGTAGCCGTCGGCGGTCAGGCCTCCGTGCAGGTAGAGGGTGTCGAGCAGGGTGATGCGGATGCCGGCCTCGGCCGCCGCGGCCAGCAGGGCCACCCCCATGGCGTTCGGGTCGTCGTAGCGACTGCCGTCGGGAGCGTGGTGGACGTAGTGGAACTCGCCCAGTGAGGTGACCCCGGCCATGGCCATCTCGGCGAACGTGGCCCGGGCCAGTCGGTGGTAGCCGTCGGGGTCGAGGCGTTCGGCCGCCCGGTACATGAGGTCCCTCCAGGTCCAGAACGACCCCCGGTCGGCCTGGGTGCGGGACCGCAGGGCCCGGTGGAAGGCGTGGCTGTGGGCGTTGGCCAGCCCGGGCAGGGTCAGGCCCCGGAGGTGGATCGCCCTGTCATCGGCGGTACCGGCCTCGGTAACGCTGCTGAACCGGCCGTCGGCGACGGTCACCAGGACGTCGGCGGCGATCCGGGTGGTCCCGTCGTCGTCGGCCACCAGGGCCAGGTCGCAGCGGTAGGTGGTGGTGTCGCTCATGATCGCACCCGGGCGTCGGCTTCCCCGGTGTCAGCTTCCCGGGTGGTCGTCCGCTCGGCAACCTGCTGGTTGAACGCGGTGATGCGCTTCACGAAGGCGTCCCGATGGTGGGCCTCGAACTGCGGCCAGGTGGCCAGCGTGGTCCGGTCGGCCACCCGGTCGACGAACAGCACACCGTCGAGGTGGTCCACCTCGTGCTGCCAGGTGCCGGCGGTCAGGCCCCGCACCACCTCGTCGTGGGCCACGCCGTGGCGGTCGAGGTACCGGACCCGGACGTTGACGTGGCGTTCGACGTCGCCCCGCAGGGGCACCGACAGGCAGCCCTCGTTGACGACCACCGTCTCGTCGTCCAGTGGCTCGACCACCGGGTTGACGGCGACGGTCAGGGGGATGGGGGGCTTGTAGGGGTAGCGGGGGTTGGCGGTGACCTCCATGACGACCACCCGGATCGTCTCGCCCACCTGGTTCGCGGCGATGCCCGCGCCGTCGGCATCGTGCATGGTGTCGACCAGGTCGTCGATCAGGGCCTGGACCTCGGCCGAGGCCAACTCGTCGTCGTCGACGGGTCGGGCGGGGACGCGCAGCGTCGGGTGCCCGATCTGGAGGACCTCGCGTACGGCCACGGGAGGAACCTACGGCCTGTTCCCGGAGTCGTCCGACCCGTTCCCGGGGGCCTCGCGCATGGGGATCCGGACCCCGCGCCGGTCGGCCACCTCGATGGCCCGGTCGTAGCCGGCGTCCACGTGGCGGATCACGCCCATGCCGGGGTCGTTGGTCAGGACCCGTTCGAGCTTCTGGGCGGCCAGGTCGGTGCCGTCGGCCACGCTGACCTGGCCGGCATGGATGGACCGGCCGATGCCCACGCCACCGCCGTGGTGGATGCTCACCCAGGTGGCACCCGAGCAGGTGTTGACGAGGCCGTTGAGTAGCGGCCAGTCGGCGATGGCGTCCGATCCGTCGGCCATGGCCTCGGTCTCCCGGTAGGGCGACGCCACCGACCCCGAATCGAGGTGGTCCCGGCCGATGACGACCGGGGCCTTGAGCTCGCCGTTTCGGACCATCTCGTTGAAGCGCAGGCCGAGGCGGTGGCGTTCGCCGTAGCCCAACCAGCAGATGCGGGCTGGCAGGCCCTGGAAGGCCACCCGTTCGCCGGCCAGGCGGATCCAGCGGGCCAGGCCCTCGTTGTCGGGGAACTCCTCCAGCACGGCGCGGTCGGTGGCCGCGATGTCGGCCGGATCGCCCGACAGGGCCACCCACCGGAACGGGCCCAGGCCCTCGCAGAACAACGGTCGGATGTAGGCCGGGAGGAAGCCCGGGTAGTCGAAGGCCCGGTCGAAGCCGCCCAGCCTGGCCTCGGCCCGCAGGCTGTTGCCGTAGTCGAACACCTCGGCGCCGGCGTCCATGAAGCCGACCATGGCCCGGCAGTGGGTGGCCATGGCGGCCCGGGCCCGCCGGGTGAACTCCTCGGGTTGGGCGACCTTCATCTCGGCCGCCGCCTCGGGGGACAGGTCGTTGGGGAGGTAGCTCAGGGGGTCGTGGGCGCTGGTCTGGTCGGTGACGATGTCAGCCTCGACACCGTCGGCCAGCAGCCGGGGGAGGACGTCGGCCGCGTTGCCCAGCAGGCCCACCGACCGCGGAGTGCCCGACGCCTTGGCCTCGGTGACCCGGCGGACCGCGGTCTGGTAGTCGGGGGCGATCTCGTCGAGGTACCGGTGGTCGACCCGACGTTGGAGCATGTGGAGGTCGACGTCGGTCACCAGGACCACGCCGTCGTTCATGGTGACGGCCAGGGGCTGGGCGCCACCCATGCCGCCGGCGCCGGCGGTGATGGTGAGCGTGCCGGCCAGGGTGCCTCCGAACCGCCGCCGGGCGATCTCGGCGAAGCATTCGTAGGTGCCCTGGAGGATCCCCTGGGTGCCGATGTAGATCCAGGACCCGGCGGTCATCTGGCCGTACATGGTCAGGCCCTGGTGCTCGAGTCGTCGGAACTCGTCCCAGTCGGCCCAGTCGGGGACCAGGTTGGAGTTGGCCAGGATCACCCGGGGGGCCCACTCGTGGGTGCGCATCACGCCGACCGGCTTGCCCGACTGGACCAGCATGGTCTCATCGGCGTCCAGGGTGGTGAGGGTGTCGAGCATGGCCCGGTAGGAATCCCAGGAGCGGGCGGCCCGACCGGTACCGCCGTAGACCACGAGTTCGTCGGGGTTCTCGGCCACCTCGGGGTCCAGGTTGTTCTGGAGCATCCGGAAGGCGGCTTCCTGGGGCCACCCGCGGCAGGTCAGCTCGGTGCCCCGTGGGGCGGTGATG
>CAYWBE010000023.1:0-6784 GCA_964456295.1 uncultured Candidatus Nemicrothrix sp. | reverse complement strand
CGGTGCAGCTCGACGGGCCGGGGGTGACCATCGCCGATGTCGTCGCGGTGGCTCGCCACGGGGCACCCGTCGAGTTGACCCCCACGGCGGTGGACCGCATGGCGGCCACCCGGGCCATCGTCGAACGCCTGGCCGATGGTGAACCCGTCTACGGCATCTCCACCGGCTTCGGGGCGCTGGCCACCGTGGCCATCCCGCCGGACCGACGCGAGGCACTCCAGGCCGCCCTGGTCCGCTCGCACGCCGCGGGCATGGGCGACCCGGTGGCCGACGAGGTGGTCCGGGCCATGGTCCTGTTGCGGGCCCGAACCCTGGCCATGGGGGCCAGCGGTGCCCGACCCGAGGTGGCCGAGGCCATGGTGGGGCTCCTGAACGCCGGGATCTCCCCGGTGGTCCCCGAGTACGGATCGCTGGGGGCCAGTGGCGACCTCGCTCCGCTCGCCCACGGTGCCCTGGCCCTGATGGGCGAGGGCGAGGTCCACCACGACGGTCGTCGTCGCCCGGCCGCCGACGCCCTGGCCGACGCCGGCCTCCGGCCCATCACCCTGGCCGCCAAGGAGGGCCTGGCCGTCACCAACGGCACCGACGCCATCCTCGGCATGCTGTGCCTGGCCATCGACGATGCCGGTCGGCTCCTGGCCCAGGCCGACATGACCACCGCCCTGACCATCGAGGGACTGCTGGCCACCGATCGGCCGTTCGCCGAGGACCTCCAGGCCCTTCGCCCCCAGCCCGGACAGGTGGCCAGTGCGGCCAACCTCCGGGCCATGCTCGACGGCTCGCCCATCGTGGCCAGCCACCGCACCGACGACCCCCGCGTCCAGGACGCCTACTCCATCCGGTGCACCCCGGCCGTCCACGGAGCGGTACGCGACACCCTGGACCACGTCCGACGGGTGGCCGGCCACGAGCTGGCCGCGGCGATCGACAATCCGGTGGTGCTGGCCGACGGCCGGGTCGAGTCGTGCGGCAACTTCCACGGGGCACCGCTCGGGTTCGCGGCGGACTTCCTGGCCATCGCCCTGGCCGAGGTCGGGGCCATCGCCGAACGCCGCATGGACCGCCTGCTGGATCGCACCCGGAGCCATGGGCTGCCCCCCTTCCTGGCTGACGAGGTGGGCGTGGACAGCGGCCTCATGATCGGCCACTACACGGCGGCTGCCATGGCCTCGGAGAACAAGCGGCTGGCCGTCCCGGCGTCGGTGGACTCCCTGCCCACCTCGGGCATGCAGGAGGACCACGTGTCGATGGCCTGGGGGGCGGTGCGCAAGCTCCGCCGGCTCGTCGACAATGTGCGTCGCATCCTGGCCGTGGAGTACGTGGTGGCCGCCCGGGCCGTCGACCTGCGGGCCCCGCTGGTTCCCGGTCGGGCCACCGGTGCGATCATCGACCTGCTGCGGACCCGTGTGGACGGTCCGGGGCCGGATCACCACCTGGCGCCCGACCTGGCCGCCGCCGAGGAACTCCTGGCCACCGACGCCCCGGGCGAGGCGCTGCGGGCCGTGGGGGTCGAGCTGTCATGAGCTCCGTCTCCCCGTCCCCCGTGGACCCGTCACCCATCAACCGGAGCCTCCATCCGCTGGAGGATCCCCACCACCGGCAGCGGTGCCGTGAGGTCCTGGACGCCGACGGGGCCCTCGTGCTCACCGGCTTCTTCACCGCCGAGGCGGTGGCCCGGGTGGTGGCCGACTCGGCTCCCCGGGAGCACGAGGCCTACTACGCGGCGGCAACCCACAACGTGTACCTGACCCCGGCGGACCCCGACCTGGACGATGGGCACACGTTCAACCGCCAGGTGGCGTCGTCGAAGGGCCTGCTGGCCGACGACCAGGTCCCGGCCGATTCGCCACTACGGGTCGTCTACGGCGACCCGGCCTTCCGGGACTTCCTGTGCGCCGTGCTGGGCATCGAGGCCATCCACCCGTACGCCGACGACCTCTCGTCGATCAACGTCCACTTCGCGGCAGCGGGGCGCGAGCTGGGCTGGCACTTCGACAACTCCTCGTTCGCGGTGACCATGCTGCTCCAGGCCCCGGAGGCCGGTGGGACCTTCGAGTACGTGCCGGCGGTGCGCGACGCCGATGCCGGGGAGATGGGCTTCGACACCGTCGGGGCGGTCCTGGACGGCCACCATCCGGTGGAGACGTTGTCGTTCTCGCCGGGTGACCTGGTCCTGTTCCGGGGCCGCAACGCCATGCACCGGGTGACGCCCACCGAGGGGGCGGTCACCCGCCTGCTGGTGGTGTTCGCCTTCAACGACCAGCCCGGCGTGGCGCTCTCGGATTCGGCGCTGCAGACGTTCTACGGACGCACGGCCTGACGGGGACCGGTTATTCGGGGGTCACATAGGCGGCGGTGAGGCCGCCGTCGACCGGGAAGTCGGTTCCGGTCACGTACGACGACTCGTCCGAGGCCAGGAACAGGGCGGCTGCCGCGATCTCGTGGGCCTCGCCGAACCGGCCCATGGGCACGTGCACCAGCCGGCGCTGCCGCTTCTCCTCGGTGTCCAGATACGACATCAGCAGTTCGGTACGCAGCGGACCCGGGCACAGGGCGTTGACCCGGATGCCCTCCCGGGCGTGGACCACCGCCAGTTCCCGGGTCATGGCCAGCACCCCGCCCTTGGACGCCGTGTAGGCCAACTGCGGGGTGGCCGCTCCCACGAGGGCCACGAAGCTGGCCGTGTTGATGACCGATCCACCGCCGGCCCGGCGCAGGGCCGGGATGCCGTGGCGGCAGCCGAACCAGACCCCCTTCAGGTTGACGTCCATGGTCAGGTCCCAGACCGCCTCCTCGGTGGACTGGGCGTCACCGTCATCGGCCAGCATGATCCCGGCGTTGTTGAACAGCACGTCGAGTCGCCCGAAGGCCTCCTCGGCATCGCCGATCGCCGCGGCCACCGAGGCCTCCACGGCCACGTCAGCCGTCAGTCCGACGGCCGTGCCGCCCGCCCCGGTGATCTCGGCCACCACGTCGGCCGTCCCGTCGCCGTCCCGGTCGACCACGGCGACGGAGGCTCCCTCGGCGGCGAACAGCAGGGCCGTCTGGCGGCCGATGCCGGCCGCTGCCCCGGTGATGAAGGTGGCCTTGCCGGTCAGTCGTCCCGTGGTGGTGTCCATACGGCGAGCATCGCACACCGGTGTCGACGTCTGACAGGCTGCGGGCATGTCCGTCGTCCGCGGGGCCTGCCACCACGACTGCCCCGACACCTGTGCCTGGGACGTCACCGTGGTGGACGGGCGGGCCGTGCGCCTGCGTGGCGTGACCGACCACCCGTTCACGGTCGGCGAACTGTGCCCCAAGGTGAACCGGTACCTGGACCGGGTCTATGACCCCGACCGGCTCCTGACCCCGCTGAGGCGGATCCCGGGCAGCACCAAGGGAGAGCCGGCCTTCGAGCCGATCGGGTGGGATGAGGCCATTGCCCTGATCGCCGGGCGACTCGGTACGGCGATCGCCGACCACGGTCCGGAGACCGTGCTGCCCTACTCGTTTGCCGGCACCCAGGGCCTGGTGCAGATGGGGGTCATGTCCGACCGGTTCTTCGACGCGTTGGGAGCCACCCGCCTCCACCGCCACCTGTGCGGGGTGACGGCGTGGCTGGGGGCCGCCGAGGTCCACGGAGCCCCGTTCGGGATGGATCCCGAGGACCTGCGGTTCTCGCGGACGATCCTGCTGTGGGGGACCAACACGCTGGTCACCAACCGGCACCTCTGGCCGACCATCGAGGCGGCCCGGGCCGACGGGGCCACCGTGGTCGTCGTTGACCCGATCCGGACCACCACGGCTGACCGGGCCGACCGGCACGTGCAGTTGCGGCCGGGATCGGACGTGGCCCTCGTGCTGGGCATGGTCCACGTGCTGGACCGCGACGGCCTGGTGGACCATGACTTCCTGGACCGGTACGCCACCGGAGGAGGGGACCTGCTGGCCTCGGCGCGGTCCTGTGATCCGGAGGCCACCGAGGTGGCCACCGGGGTGCCGGCCGACACCGTGGAGTGGCTGGCCCACGTGTTCGCCAATCAGCGCCCATCCGCCGTCCGGGTGCTGGTGGGGCTCGAACACCGCCAGCACGGCCAGGAGGCCCACCGGGCCCTGGCCATGCTTCCGGCGGTCACCGGTGCGTGGCGTGACCGGGGCGGTGGCCTCTGCCGGTCCACCCAGGCCTACTTCGATCACGTGCTGGTCGATCCGGTGCCGCGACGGGTCGGGGCGGACCGACCCCGGGCCGTGAACATGGCGGCCCTCGGCGAGGTCCTGGCCGGTACCCACCGGGGCCAACCCCTGGATCCACCGGTCACCGCCCTGGTCGTCCACAACTGCAACCCGGCCACCATCACCCCGGACCAGAACGCCGTCCTGTCCGGCCTGACCCGTGACGACCTGTTCTGCGTGGTGATGGAGCAGACCATGACCGACACCGCCCGGTACGCCGACGTGGTGCTGCCGGCCACCACCCAGGTGGAACACCTCGACCTGATGAACGCCTGGGGCCACCTGTACCTGTCGTTGAACCGGCCGGCCATCGACCCGGTGGGCGGGGCCCTGCCCAACACCGAGGTGTTCCGCCGTCTGGCGGCCGCCATGGGCCTGGACGGCCCCGGCCTGGCCGACGACGACGAGACGATGGTTCGCCAACTGCTCGACTCGGACCATCCGTGGCTGGACGGCATCGACCTGGATCGGCTGGACGTCGACGGGTGGGTACGCCTCAACGTTCCCGAGGGGTTCGCCCCACCGATGGACGGAGCCACGGCCACGCCCGACGGTCGGCTCCGTCTCGGTGCCCTGGAACACCGGCCGGGCGACGAGACGCCCGATGGCCCGGGCACCGCCACGGCACGCCACCCGTTGGGTCTGCTGAGCCGCAAGCAGCACACCCGCTTCCTCAACAGCCACTACGCGGGATCGGCCGCCCACCTTCCGGCCGAGGGAGAGCCGGTGCTGGAGGTGCACCAGGTCGACGCCGCGGCCCGGGGGGTCGTGGACGGCGACCGGGTCCGGGTGTTCAACGACCGGGGCGCCCTCGAGGTCAGCGCCATGGTGAGCGACCGGGTCCAGCCGGGGCTGGTCACCATGCCCTTCGGTTGGTGGGGCCCGGGTGTCAACCGGCTCACCAACGCGGCGGTGGGCCGGGACATCGGTTCGGCGGCGTTCCACGACACGCTGGTCGAGGTGGAGCGGGTCGGGAAGCCGTCAGTGGAGCCGTCCGGCGGGCCGGCAGTGGAGGGTCCACGCCCATGACCACGACGGTGACGGTGACCGGGACGGGCACCCCCATCCCCACCCCGGACCGGGCCGGACCGGGCGTGCTGGTGGTCCATGAGGCACCGGGTGTCGAGCCGGTCCGCCTCCAGTTGGACGCCGGCCGGGGCACGGTGATGCGCCTGCTGGGCGCCGGGACCCCGCCGGGGGAGCTCTCGGCGGTGCTTCTGACCCACCACCACTCCGACCACCTGGTCGGGCTGGACGACGTGCTGCTCACCCGGTGGGTCATGGACCGCGACCAGGCGCTACCTCCCATCCCGGTGGTGGTTCCCGATGGTCCTTGCGTCCGCTTCGTGGACGGCCTCGTGGACCGGTGGTCCGAGGACCTGGCCGTCCGGGCGTCCCACGCGGGGCGTAGGCGGGGTCCCGAGGTGGACGTGCAGGCCTTCGACTACCCGGCCACGCCGACCGAGGTGTGGTGTTCGGGCGACGTCCGGATCTCGGCCGGCCAGGTCCGCCACGAGCCGGTGCACCCGGCGGTCGGCTACCGGATCGAGACCCCCGACGGGGTGGTCGTGGTCTCGGGCGACACCCTGGTGTGCGACGAGATGGCCGACCTGGCCACCGGCGCCGACGTCCTGGTCTACGAGGCCATGCGGTTCTCCGAGATCGAACCCCTGCCGGCCCACCGGCGGTTCATCATCGACTACCACGCCGACACGGTGGCCATCGGTCGGCAGGCCCGGGACCTGGCGGTGCCGACGCTGGTGCTCACCCACCTCATCCCGCCGCCGGCCACCGCTGCTGACGAGCAGGCCTTCGCGGACGACGTCCGGAGCGGCGGCTACGAGGGCGAGGTGGTGGTGGCCCGGGACCTCAGCGCGGTCACCCTGGGCTGAGCGACTGGTCTCCCGGTCGGACCCTCCGGCCGGGCATCAGGAAGGGTCTCAGGAGTCGTGGAGAACGAACCGGATCCGCTTGAAACCCTTCCCCTTGGACTCGGTCTTGACCACCTCGAGGCGCCCCACCTGACCGGTGGACGACACGTGGGTCCCACCATCGGCCTGCCGGTCCAGGCCCACGATGTCCACCACCCGGATCTCGGACACCGACTCGGGAACCAGGCTGACCTTGGTGCGGATCAGCTCGCGGTCCAGCACGGCGTCGCCCCGGGGGATGAAGGACACCTCGATGGGCCGGTCGGCGGCGATCTCCGCGTTGCACAGGGCCTCGACCTCGGCCCCGAACCCCTCGGGAAGCTGGTCCACCTCGAAGTCCATGCGACCCGACAGGGCGTCCATGTTCCCGCCGGTCACCACGCGCTTCCACTGCCGCCACATCACGCCGCACAGCACGTGCATGGCCGTGTGGGTGCGCATCATGTGCCGTCGGCGTTCGTTGTCGACCTCGCCGACCACCGTCGTCCCCACCTCGGGAACGGGCCCGGCCAGGGTGTGCAGGACCCGCCCGTCGACGGTGCGGACGTCGACCACGGTGGCCGCCCCGATGGGCCACACCAGGTGGCCGGTGTCGTGGGGCTGGCCGCCGCTGGTGGCGTAGAAGGCCGTCCGGTCCA
>CAYWBE010000022.1:0-14820 GCA_964456295.1 uncultured Candidatus Nemicrothrix sp. | reverse complement strand
CCGAGGCGATGATCCGGTCGAAGGAGCCGTCGGCGAACGGCAGCATGGTGGCGTCGCCGTTGGCCGTCTCCAGCACCACCTCGTCGGACAGCTCACCGTCGGCCCACATGGCGGCGCCGATGGAGCGGACCTGCCGCAGCTCGTCGAGGCCCAGGTCACAGGCCACCACGTGGGCCCCGCGGCGCAGGGCCTCGTAGGCGTGCCGGCCGAAGCCACAGCCGAGGTCCAGCACCGTCTCGCCGGCCTGCAGGCCCAACCGGTCGTAGTCCGCGGTCAGCACGGGAAATCAGCCAGCACGGGTCAGGCCCCGGAGGGGCCGTTCTCGGCCAGCAGGGCCCGGTACTGCTCGACGGTGCGAAGTGCGGTGTGGCGCCAGCTCCACTGGTCGATGACCCGCTGGCGACCGGCCGCCCCCACCCGGGCCCGGGCGTCAGGGTCGTCCAGTGCGGTGCGGATCATGGCCGCCAGGGCGTCGCTGTCGCCGGGCGGCACCTGGAAGCACGTCTCGCCGTGGGTGCCGGTGACCTCCGGCAGGGCACCACCGGTGGTCGTCACCAGCGGCACGCCGCACGACATGGCCTCGATGGCCGGCAGCGAGAACCCCTCGTAGAGCGAGGGCACGCAGGCCAGCTCGGCCTGGCTGTACAGCTCCACGATGCGCTCGTCGGGCACCCCGTGGACGTAGGACACGCAGTCGGTGAGGCCCAGGTCCTCGAACACCTGCGTCGAGGCGCTGTCCTCCTTGGGCTTCCCGATGATGACCAGCTCCACGTGGCGTTCGGTCCGCAACTTGGCGACGGCCTCCAGCAGGTACTTCAGGCCCTTCATGGCCACGTCGGCACTGGCCGTGGTCACGATCCGGCCCGGGACCCGCTCCACGCCGGGCACCGGGAGGAACAGTTCGGGGTCCACGCCGACCGGCACCACATGGATTCGCTCCGGATCGACCTTGTGGTCCGCCGCGATGTCGCCGGCCGACGACTCAGAGACGGTCATGATCCGGGTCATCCGCTTGGCCACCCGGGTCTGCATCTTCGTGAAGGCGTACCAGCGGCGCTTGCCGAACTCCTCCCAACGGGTCCGGGCGTGCTCGATCTCCAGGCGGCGGTCCACGGTGATCGGATGGTGGATGGTCGACAGCACCGGAAGGCGTTCGCGCTGCTGCATGAGCAGCAGGCCCCAGCCCAGGCACTGGTTGTCGTGCACCAGGTCGAACTCGCCCCGGCGGCCCTTCAGGTGCTCCCAGGCCCGCAGCGAGAAGGCCATGGGCTCGGAGAAGTTGCCGGTGTTGAACGACATGGCCTCGGCCACGTCCCACTTCGACTTCATCTCCCAGATCCGCGCCTTGCGCATCGGGAAGTGGTCGTTGAACAGCTCCAGGCTGGGCAGGGTGACCATGCCCACCCGCTCGTCCAGCTCCGGGTACGGGGGCCCGGCCAGGACCTCGACGTGGTGGCCCAGGTCGGCCAGGGCCTTCGTCAGGTGGCGGGTGTACACGCCCTGACCGCCGCAGTGGGGCTTGCCCCGGTACGCCAGGTAGGCGATGCGCAGCGGCGCGTCGGCCGGGACGGACCCGGAGGGGAGACCAGACATCCGTCAAGTCTGGCGGGAGGGGCCGACGAACCCTCCACCGGGCGGGGTGCCTCCGGCCACCCGGACCTGCCTCCGGCTTCGGGCCGTCCCTCCCGGTCCGGGCCGTCCTATGTTCTGGCCATGCGTGCACTGGTGCAACGGGTGTCGAGGGCGGCGGTCACCGTGGTCGACGGCGGGTCCGACGGCGGTTCGGAGGACGGGGACGGTGATGCCTCCGAGGGCCGGATCGTCGGGTCGATCGGCCACGGCCTCTGCGTGTTCGTGGGGGTGACCCATGACGACGGTCCGGCCGAAGCCGACCGGTTGGCCGACCGGGTGGCCGGTCTGCGGATCATGGACGACGCCGACGGGGTGATGAACCGGTCGGTGGTCGACGTGGACGGGGCCGTGCTGGTGGTCAGCCAGTTCACGCTCTACGGGGACGCCTCCAAGGGCCGTCGGCCCACGTGGCTCGCCGCGGCGAGGCCCGACCACGCCGAACCGCTGGTCGACCGGGTGGTCGAGGTCCTGCGGGAGCGGGGCCTGGAGGTGGCCACCGGGCGGTTCCGGGCCGACATGGTGGTCGACATCGTCAACGAGGGTCCGGCCACCCTCATGCTCGAGGTCTGACCCGGCCCCGGTGTCCGACGCCGGTCCGGGTACCTGCCCGGGCGCCGGAGAGGGCCCCTGCCCATGCCAACGCGGCGACGAGGGCCATGGGCCAGGTTCCGGCACGGGTCGCCCAGGTCAGGCCGGTCCGGCGCTCGATCCGGTGGTGGAGCACCGCCTGTTCGCTGACCGCTGTGCGCTGGTGCACCCGGCCCTGCGGGTCGACCACCGCGCTGAACCCGGTGGGTGCCGCCTGGAGGACCCAGCGTCCGTTCTCCAGGGCCCGTAGCCGGCTGGACGCCACCTGCTGGGTCTGCACCTGGGTGAGCCAGTAGCTGGCGCCGTTGGTCGGGTTCAGGATCACCTCGCCACCGTTGCGGACCGCGTCGCGGGACCGGTGGTCGAAGAACACCTCCCACGAGATGGTCACCCCGAGGGTGCCCACCGAGGTCTCCAGCACCGCCGGCCCGGTCCCCGGTACCAGGTCGCGGGCCGGCAGCAGGTCGGCGGCGAAGGGCTCGATCAGGCTCCGCAACGGGACGAACTCGCCGAACGGGACGGTCCGCACCTTGTCGTACCGGTCGACCACCGTGCCGTCGGGCTCGATGGCCGTCTGGTAGTTGCGATTGGCCGTCGGATCGTCGGCTGCCCGGTGGAACCAGCCGGGCACCAGCACGGCGTCCAGGCGGGCCGCCTCGGCGGCCAGGGCCTCGGCGGCATCGTCGGCGTACAGGTGGTCCTCGTATCGCCAACCCGAGGTGGGCAGGGGCACGGGGTTGACGACGTTCTCGGGCCACAGCACCACGTCGACCGGGGACTGCACCTGTTGGTTGGCCTCCAGCTGGTTGGCGAACACCCGGGCGGCCCCGGTGGGGGTGGCCCGGGTGCCCTGGGGACCACCGCCCTGGACCAGGGCCACGTCCAGCGTGCCCACCGGTTGGCCGGTGGGGGCCAGCGCGGCCAGCACGGCGGTCACGGCCAGTGCGGCGGCGACCACGATGGCGGTGGCCGCCGACGCGCCGTCGGCCCGCCGCCCGTCGCACAGGGCCGCCAGGCCCATGCCGACGGCCACGGTGAGGGCCACCAGCAGGAGCGGGCCGGCGATCCGGACCACCGGGGCCAGTGGGCCACCGGCCTGACCCAGGGCGATGCTGGCCAGCGGGGCGCCACCGAAGGGCACGCTCCACCGGACCAGCTCGGCCAGGGTCACCGTGCCGACCAGGCCGAGTCGGCGCCACCGTCCGGCAGGAACGACCGCGGTGGCCAGGCCCAGCCACAGGGCGTGCAGCAGCCCGGCGACGATCCACCCCGGTGGGGTCAGGTCCAGCATCCACAGGGTGGACGGGAAGGCCCAGGCCGCGCCGGCCAGCAGCCCCCGGCAGAACCGTGAGCCGACGGGACGGTCGGCCAGGGTGCGGTCCAGCAGGGCCAGGCCCACGAAGGCGGCCGGCCACCAGCCCCACGGGGGGACCGAGGCGGCGATCAGCAGGCCGGCGGCTACCGCCGTGGGCACCGCGGCCCGACGGGTCATCTCAACAGCCCGTCATCTCAGCAGCCTGCCGTCCCGGGAGCGGGCCGACTCAGCGGGCCTCCACGGCCAGGCGCTGGATGCCCCCGAAGGTCCCGGCACCCCGGATCTCCAGGTCGTCGACCGACTCGACCCTGATCCACGGGGGAAGGTCGGCCACCTCGCAGTTGGCCAGGATCTCGCCCGGGGCGGCCACCGCACACAGCTTGGCGGCCAGGTTCACCGGCTTGCCGATGTAGTCGTCGCCCTCGAAGAGGAGCGCCTCGCCGGTGGCCAGCCCGACCCGCAGGTTGATGTTGCGGACCGTGGCGAAGTGGTCGATGAGGTGCCCGGCCCAGGCGATGGTGGGGGTGGGTTCGGTACCGACCAGCATCACGCCGTCGCCCAGCCACTTGGCCACCCGCACGCCCCGCCAGGCGGCCACCCGACGGGACATCCGACGGAACTCCTCGAGGACCTCCACGGCCTCGTGCGGGCCCTTCTCCTCGGTGAGGCGGGTGAAGCCGCTCAGGTCGGCGAAGCAGAAGGTGCGCTCCACCGACAGGTGCACCGAGGTGTCCCCGTCGAGGATGGTCAACTCGTCGGGATGCTCGGTCCCGCTGCCCGGGCGGGCGTCGGCCGCGTCGCGTGCAGGGGTGGTCTCCGGGGACATCCCCCCATCGAACCACGTAGGACGGCCCGGCAGGCGTCGGATTGGGGAAAAACCGGTTGGTTCAGCCGGGTACTGCGGCGACCGCCGCGTCGGCCGCCTCGGTGCCCGACCGGATGCACGCCGGGATGCCCACGCCGGTCCGGACGCTCCCGGCCACGTGGACGCCGGGAGCCGAGTCGGCCAGCAGGCCGTCCAGTTCGGCGATCCGGTCGGCGTGGCCCACCGGGAACTGCACCAGGGAGTCGTCGAAGCGGCCGAGGCGGAGCGCGGTGGGTGGGGCCTCTACCCCGAGGGTGGTGGCCAGGTCGGCCCGTAGGGCGGTGGCCAACTCGTCGTCGGACAGGCCGGTATGCCGGTCGTCGTCGATCCGGCCACACGACACCCGCAGCACGGTGCGTTCGGGATGGTCCAGGTGGGCCCACTTGGAACCGGCGAACGAGCACGCCGTCATGAGCAGGCCCACATGACCCTCGGCTCCGGCGCCCCGGCCCACCAGGAAGCCACTCTGGTCGGGGTCCACCTCGAGGTCGGCCCGATCCCAGGCGAAGGTGGCCAGGGCCACCGAGGCGTGCCGCCACCCGGCCAGCAGGGCGCCGGCCTCGGCGTCCAGCGGTGCCACCAGGGGAGCCGCCACGTGGGCCGGCACGGCCAGCACCACGGCGTCGGCGGCTCGGGTTCCCGTGGGGGTGGTCACCAGCCACCGGCCCCGGGGTTCTCCGCCTGATGTACCACGGGCCAGACCGGTCACCGGTTCCCCGGTGCGGAGCCGGTCGCCCAGGGCGTCGGCCAGGGCCTGGACCAGGCGTTCCATTCCGGCCTCCGGCGAGTGGAACACCGGGGCGGTCGGGTCGGCGCCGGCCACGGCCCGGCGCAGGGCGGTCAGCAGCCCGTCCGGGGACCGGGCCGCCCCCAGGAGTTGGGGCGCCATGACGGCACAGCTCAGGTCGTCGGCCCGTCCGGCGTTGATGCCTCCCAGGAGGGGGTCGACCAGGCGCTCGAACACCCGATCGCCCACACACGACCGGACCACCGCGCCCACGCTGAGGTCGCCACCCACCCCGGCCGGCAGGTCGGCGGCACCATCACCGGCCAGGCGGGCCAGGTCGTCGGGTCCCAGGATTCCCGGAGCGACCGTCCCGGGGTCCAGCGGCAGGCCCAGCACGTTGGGCGACGGGATCGGTCGTAGCGCCCCGTCCAGCCACAGCGAGGCCCGCCGGGCCACCGGCGACACCAACTCGTCGGCCATGCCCAGTTCACGACACAGGTCCACGGCCCATGGCACCCGCACCAGGAAGGCATCGGCCCCGGCGTCGATGCCGATGCCGTCCAGCACCGGGTCGTCCAACGGCCCGGTCTGCAGGTAGCCGCCGGGACGGGGTGATGCCTCGAGCACCGTGACGTCCAGGTCCGGGTGGTCGACGGCCAGCCGGTACCCGGCGGTCAGCCCGGTGATGCCACCGCCCACCACCACGATCCGGTGGCCCACCGGTCAGTCCCCGATGGGGTGGGCGTGGACCTGGTCGACCACCCGTTCCAGGACGGCCGGGTCGATCTCGGGCAGGACCCCGTGCCCCAGGTTGAACACGTGGCCCGGATGTCCGCCGTTGCGGGCCAGCACGTCGGCCACCGCGGCCTCGACGACCCGGGGTGGTCCGAGGCATACCGCGGGGTCCAGGTTGCCCTGCAGGACGGTGTCCGGACCGAGGCGACGTCGGGCCTCGTCCAGCGGTACCCGCCAGTCCACCCCGACCACGTCGGTACCGGCGTCGGCCATCAACGGGAGGATCTCACCGGTACCCACCCCGAAGTGGATGCGGGGCACACCGGTGTCGGCCACCCCCTCGAACACCCGTCGGCTCCACGGCAGGACGCAACGTTCGTAGACCGGTGGGCTGAGGGCCCCGGCCCAACTGTCGAACAACTGGATGGCCGACGCCCCGGCATCGATCTGGGATCGGAGCGAGGCGATGGCCATGTCGGCCAGGCGCTCCATCAGGTCGTGCCACAGCGCCGGGTCGCCCAGCATGAGGGCCTTGGTGCGCCCGTAGGTGCGGGACGGTGCGCCCTCGATCAGGTACGAGGCCACGGTGAACGGCGCTCCGGCGAAGCCGATGAGCGGCACGTCGGCCTCGGCGACCACCCGGCGGACCGTCTCGAGTACGTACGGGGTGTCGACCTCGGGTTCCAGCGGTCGGAGGCGCTCCAGGTCGGCGGCCTGCTCGAAGGGTCGGTCGACCACCGGGCCGAGGCCGGGCTTCACGTCCACCCCGAAGCCCACCGCGTGGGCCGGGACGACGATGTCGGAATAGAGGATGGCCGCGTCCACCCCGTAGCGCCGGACCGGCTGCATGGTGATCTCGGCGGAGAGTTCCGGGTCGGCGATGGCGTCGAGGATGCTGCCCGACCCACGGACGGCGCGGTACTCGGGCAGCGACCGGCCGGCCTGACGCATGAACCAGACGGGGGTGTGGTCGTGGGGTTCGGCCCGACAGGCGGCCAGGAATGTGCTGGCGTGCGTCACCGAGGTGGTTTCCGCGGGGGTTCCAGAAGGGGTCTCGACCACGGGTCGACGTTACCGGGACGTGCCCGCCGCATCGGCGGCGGCATCGGCCAGCAGCCGGCGGGCCCGGGCGGCCTCGGGCAGGGCCAGACGGGCCAGCGCAGAGACCCGGGCCGCTTCGGCGATGGCGGGCAGGTCGGCGTCGTCGAGATCGGAGTTGGTCCGGTCGGCCAGGTCGCCGGCCGTGGGTTCCAGGACGAGGACTGCGGCGCCCCGGCGCCGGATGGCCTGCACCTCCCGCCACAGGGTCCGGGCATGCCAGGCCCGGGCCAGGGTGCCCGGGTCGTCGGTGGGGCCGGATGTTCCCCCGACGGTCTTGGACGACGAGATCACGACCACGTCGAGGCCCAGGGCGGCCACCAGGTCGGCGTTGGTGGTGGAGTGCACGCCACCGTCCACCAGGCGTCGCCCGTCGACCTCGACGGGCCGGAACCATCCCGGCACGGCCGACGACGCCTGCACGGCCGGGCCGATGGCCACGTCCACGTCGTCGCGGCCCATCACCACCCGCCTGCCCGACCCCAGGTCGACCGCACAGATCCAGGTCGGCTGGTCCGGCCAGGCTGCAGGATGGATCTCGGCACTGCGTGCCCCGAGTGACGAACCGTCACGGGTGCCGACCGGGAGCAGCCCGGCCAGGGCCATCACGGGACGGGGTCGAGCCGTGGAGCACAGGTCGCGCAGCACCAGCATGGGGTTGGCCGGTCGGCGCGAGCCCCCGGAGGGACCCGGATCCGACGGCGTGCCGAGGTCCAGCGGCGTGGTGACCCGGTCGACGATGGCCCGACCCTCGTCGGACAGGGGGGTGCCGGCGTAGTAGGCGTGGAGGTCCTCGGCCGGGACGCCGGCCCGGAGGTTGACTGCCGTGGTGGCGCCCGCCGAGGTGCCGACCATCACGTCCGCGGTCCGGGGATCCCAGCCGGTGGCCTCGGCCAGGGCGGCCAGGACGCCGGCGTGCCGGGCCGCGCCGTGGAGCCCGCCGGCTCCGAGGACCAGCCCGACGGCCGTCATGTGGACACCACGATCACCGGCCCATCGTCGCACGTGGCCGGTGCTTTTCCGCCTCCGGCAGGCCGGGCGGTGGTGCCGAGGTCGCCCCGACAGTCTCCGATAGCATCGTTCTTCGGCCGAATTCGCCCTGACCGTCGATTTTGGCCGGTGAATCCACTGTCCCCGAGCAGTGCACGGTGCCCGGGTGGCCCCTGAATCCATGAGCGAAAACGTCCACGAACATCCTGAACTGGAGGCCGAGCAGGCCCACGTCGACCACGCCCACGCGTGCCTCGACGCGGCCCGTGAACGGGCCCTGCACCTGACGCGGATGGTCGAGGTCGGTCGGGGCGGCACCAACCAGGCGCGTTTCGAGCGCGAGGCCATCATCGACTCGGTGGCGGCCCGGCTGGACCACCTGGACCTGGGCGACGCCTCACTGGTCTTCGGGCGGATCGACCAGGAGGCCGAGGCCGGGGGTGGCGTGTTCCACATCGGCCGGATCGGCGTCTGGGACGAGGAGCAGGAACCGGTCGTGGTGGACTGGCGGGCCCCGGTGGCCGAGGCCTTCTACCGGGCCACCGGACCGGTACCCATGGGCCTGAAGCGCCGCCGCCACATCGTGAGCCGCGGACGCACCGTGCTGGGCCTCGAGGACGAGCTGTTCGGCGACCTCGAACGGTTCCGCAACGGCGACGGCAACCGCCTGAAGGGCGAGGGTGCGCTGATCGCAGCCCTCGAGACGTCCCGTACCGGTCGCCTCGGCGACATCATCGGCACCATCCAGTCCGAGCAGGACGACATCATCAGGGCGCCGATGTCGGGCGTGCACGCCGTCCAGGGTGGACCCGGTACCGGCAAGACGGTGGTGGCGCTCCACCGGGCCGCCTACCTGCTCTACACGCACCGCTTCCCGTTGGAGGGCCAGGGCGTGCTGGTCGTCGGCCCCAACCGGCTGTTCCTCGCCTATATCGAACAGGTCCTCCCGTCGCTCGGCGAGGCCGGGGTCACGCTGGCCACCCTGGGCGACGTGGTGGGCGGCGTCCGCATCGACGACCGTCGGGAGGTGGCCGAGATGGGGCGCCTCAAGGGCGACCTTCGCATGGTCCGGTTCATCGCCCGTGCGGCCCGTACCCGGCAGCGTGGCCTGCGGGCCGACCTGCGGCTGGGCTACGGGCTGCAGTGGCTGACCCTGACCGTCGAGGAGTCCCGCCGCATCGTGGGCGAGGCCCGACGCCGGTACCGGACGCACAACGCGGCCCGGAAGTTCGTGGAGGCCGAGTTCTACGAGGCGCTGGTCGCCTCGGGCCGCGGCGACCTCGACCCGGAGGCGGTGCGCGAGCGGATCCGCGGCGAGCTGGCGGTGCGCGAGGCCCTCGAGTGGATGTGGCCCGTCCTCACGCCAGCCCAATTGCTGAACGACCTGTTCGGATCGCGGGCCCTGATCCGGGCCGCCGACCGGAGCCTCACCGCCGGCCAGGTGGATGCCCTGTTCCGGCCCCGCTGCGAGTCGGCCGACGACGTGTACTGGACGGCATCGGATGCGTCCCTGCTGGACGAGGCCCGCGCCGTACTGGGTGCCCGGCCCGGCCACAAGGCCCGCGACGAGGTGCGGACCTACGGGCACATCGTGGTCGACGAGGTCCAGGACCTCTCGCCGATGGACCTGCGGATGCTGGACCGTCGGTCGTTGAACGGGTCGATGACCGTGGTGGGCGACATCGCCCAGGCCACCGGATCGTGGGCCCACGACGACTGGGAGGGCATCCTCGCCCACCTCCCTGACCGGAAGCCGGCGGTCCGTCACGAGTTGACGGTGGGCTACCGGATTCCGGGGCCGCTGATGGACGTGGCGGCCCGGGTGCTGGCCGTGGCGGCACCCGACCTGGCTCCACCCCGGGCGGTTCGCGGCGACGGGGAGGCGCCCCGCTTCGTGGAGCTGACCGGCGAGCAGGCCGAGAAGCTGGACGGTCTGGTCGAGGTGGTGCGTGGCGAGCTGGAGGCCGTGGGCGCCGGCAACCTGGCGGTCATCGCCGCGGACTCCCAGGCCGTCGAGGTCGGCGAGGCCCTCGAGCGGGCCGGCGTGGAATACGGCCGACCGACCCGTCGGGGCCTGGACGCCCGGGTGACCGTGGTGCCCGTGGGGCTGGTCAAGGGCCTGGAGGTCGACGGGGCGATCGTCGTCGAGCCGGGCCGGATCCTGCGGGAGCAGGCCCAGGGCATGCGGGCGTTGTACGTGGCCCTGACCCGGGCCACCAAGCGGGTGGCCGTGGTGCACGCCGAACCGGTGCCCGGGGCGCTCGCTGGCTGATCGGGCTGGCTGATCGGGCTGGCTGCCCGGCGCCTGACTCAGGCGTGGGAGATGGCGTCCAGCACGTCGAGCCGGGCGGCCCGACGGGCCGGGAGGATGGCCGCCACCATGCCGAAGGCTCCGGACACCAGCAGGTAGCCGAACAGGCTGGCGTACGGGATCGACACGATGTCGACGAACGTCTCGGGGATCGCCGCGATGGCGGCCAGGCCGAACAACACCCCCATGGCCACGCCCAGCAGACCACCGAACAGGGCGATGATGACCGCCTCCCAGCGGACCATTCGGCGCAGCTGGCGCCGGGTCATGCCGACCGCCCGCAGCAGGCCCAGTTCCCGGGTCCGCTCGTAGACCGAGAGGGCCAGGGTGTTGGTGATGCCCAGCACGGCGATGAGCAGCGACAGGCCGAGGAACACCTGGATGATCGACAGCAGTTGGTCCAGCTGGGCCTGCGAGCTCTCGCGGAGTTCGGCCCGGTTCTCGACGATGACCTGCGGGTAGGCGGCGCTCAGCGACTCGATCTCGGAGCGGGCCGCTGCCGGGTCGGCCCCGTCGGTGAAGTCCACCGAGAGCCAGGCGTCCGGGGCGGTCGGGAGGTACCGGTCGAAGATCGACACGTCGACCACCCAGTTGCCCAGCATCGTGGAGTCGGAGAACACTGCGGCCACCGTGAGGTCCACCGACCGGCTCCCCGGGAAGTCGAGGGTCAACGGGTCACCCACGCCGATTCCCATGTCCCTGGCCGGATCGACGTGCAGGAGGACCCCGTCGCTGCCCGCGCCGAACGGCGTGCCGTCGACGACCTTGATGTCCAGGTGGTCGGCCATGACCCGCAGGTCGACCGCCGACAGGTCCCGTTGGGCGCCGTCGGCCGAGGCGGCACCGAGGGCCCAGCGGCCGACCATGACCGACTCGACCAGTTCTGGTCGTTCCACGGCCAGGCCCTGCAGGTCCCGTCCGAGCTCGGTGGAGAACCCGGCCGACGGTTCGAACGATGCCGTGTGCAGGAGCAGGTCGGCCCGGACGCTCTCGTCGATGGCCGTCAGGAAGGTGGCCTTCATGGAGTCGCTGACCACTGCGGCGAGGCTCACCAGGGCCAGGCCGATGGTCAGGGCCGCCGCGGTGGCCGCCGTGCGACGTGGCGACCGCCGGGCATTGTCGGTGGCCAGCCGGCCGGGCACCTTGTACACCCGCCGGATGGGCCAGCCCAGGACGGTGGCCACCGGTCGGGTCACCACCGGGCTGAGCAGGTACACGCCGATGAAGGTGGCCAGGGCGCCGCCACCCACCGCGGTGAGGATCGACCTGGTGGCCATGTCGACGGTCATACCGATGGCCAGGGCGCCCGTACCCGCGGCGGTCACCGCGGTGCCGACGATGAGTCGGCGGCGCAGCCCGGTGGGGGTGAGGCGCACGTCGTCCCGCAGGGCGGCCACCGGCGGGATGCGTCGCACCCGCCGCGACGGCCCGATGGCCGACAGCAGGGTGGCGCCGATGCCGACCACGGCGGCCACCACGATGGTCCGGACCCGGACCGGTATGGCACCCGGGAGTTCGCCGAAGCCGATGGCCACCAGCACCCAGCGCAGCAGCGAGGCCAGGAGGAAGCCGCCGACCAGGCCCAGCACGGTGGCCACCACGCCGACCACCACCGCTTCGAGGCGCACCGACCGGCTGACCTGACGGCCCGTGGCCCCGAGGGCACGCAGCAGGGCCAGTTCGCGGACCCGTTGGCCGATCACGATGGAGAACGTGTTGTTGATGATGAAGGCGCTGACCACCACGGCGATGATGGCGAAGGCCAGGAGTACCGACGAGATGATGGAGATGAACTGGTCGAAGTCGCTCTTGTCCTCGGCGATCTTGGTTGCCGCGGTGACCACCTCCAGTTCGGCCTCGGCGAAGGCCGCCAGGTGGTCCCGGTGCTCCTCGGGGACGGCGGCCAGCATCGCCCGGAACTCCACGGTGGCCTGTTCCAGGCGTCGTCCGATCTCGGCCATGACCGTCGCCTCGTCGGCTCCGTCGTCGAGCGCGATGGCGATCTCCGTGTAGAGCCCCTCGAGGCCGGTCAGCTCCTGGACGGTCTCCAGGTCGAAGGCGCTGACGTTGGCCCCCACCGCCTTGTTCTCGTCCGGGTCGCCGAAGTTGGCCGTACCCACCAGGAGGAATCGTCGGTTCCCTCCCGGGGCGCTGACCGTGTAGGTCTCGCCGATGACGTAGTCGTGGTCGTCGGCCGTACGGTTGTCCAGGACGAACTCGCCGACCATCGACGGGTCGTGCAGCGACCCGGTGCGTTCCGGGCTCCGCCCGGCAGTGATGAACATCTGTTCCAGGCCGTCCGACGGGTGGCCCTCGAGGCCACCCATGTTCACACCAAGTTGTGGCGCACCGCCGTTGGACACCGCAGCCAGGTCGCCCTCGTCGTTGGTGTAGAGGGGCACGACGTTCCATCCCACGACGGTCGGGGCGATGGACCCGATGCCGGGCACGTCGGCCACCAGCGGGAGGACGTCGGCGGGGACCGGCAGGCGGTTCAGCCGTTCACCGTCGTCGTCGATCGACGTGCGGATCGCCAGGTCCAGTTCGCCGGTGATGTCGCCGGCCAGCTCGTCGAAGGTGTCGCGCAGCTTGTCGGTCAGGAAGAACGACGTGGACAGGAAGGTGACGCCCAGCACCACGGCCAGCGTGGTGAGGGCGAACCGCAACTTGCGGCGACTGATGTTCCGGAGGGTGAGGCGGAACACCGGGTCAGCCGCCGATGGCCTTGATGCGGTCCAGGATCCGGTCTGGGTCGGGGTCGGTCATCTGGTCCACGATCCGTCCGTCGGCCAGGAACAGGACCCGGTCGGCCCGGGCTGCCGCGTTGGCGTCGTGGGTGACCACCACGAGGGTCTGGCCGAGGTCGTCGACCGCGCCCCGGAGGAAGTCCAGGACCTCGCCACCGGTGACCGAGTCGAGGTTGCCGGTGGGCTCGTCGGCGAACACGATCTCCGGTCGGCTCATGAGCGCCCGAGCCACGGCGACGCGCTGCTGCTGGCCGCCCGACAGCTCGTCTGGTCGGTGGTCGAGGCGGTCCTGGAGGCCGACCGTCTCGACGATGTCGACCATCCAGTCGGTGTCGGGCTTCCGGCCGGCCAGGTCCAGCGGGAGGGTGAGGTTCTCCTCGGCGGTCAGGGTGGGGAGGAGGTTGAAGGCCTGGAAGACGAAGCCGATCCGGTCGCGTCGCAACAGCGTCAGGTCGCGTTCGGACAGGCTGCCCAATTCGGCGTCGCCGATGTGGACGGTGCCCGAGGTCAGGTCGTCCAGCCCGGCCGAGCAGTGCATGAGCGTCGACTTGCCGGACCCCGACGGCCCCATGATGGCGGTGAACCGGCCCTTCTCGAACTCGACGTCGATGCCGTCCAGGGCCCGGACCTCGGTGTCGCCGTCGCCGTAGACCTTGGTGCCCCCGACCATCCGTGCTGCGGCCGTGCTCGTGGAGGTGGTGTCCATGGCCGGGACACTATTGGTCGGGCTGCTCCCGGCGGCAGGCGGGGACGTGAGGGTCTCGTGAAGGGTCTCGTGACCGGTCGGGGGAGTGGCGTGCCGGATTCGGGCCGGGTTTCGCGGCGACCGGTATCCGTGGTGGGATGGCCCGGTGGAGATCCGCCCCGCCACCCCGGACGACCTCGAGCGCCTGCTCGAGTTGAACAACGCCGCGGTGCCGGCCGTCAACGAGCTGACGGCCGACGAGATGGCGTGGTTCCTGGAGGTGGCCCGGTGCCTGCTGGTCGCCGTGCAGGAGAGCCCTGGGCTGACCGACGAACCGGTGGGCCTGCTGGTCGGCCTGGACGGGCCGGGCGTGGGGTACGCCAGCCACAACTACGCCTGGTTCTCCGAACGGTACGAACGGTTCCTGTACGTCGACCGGGTGGTCGTCGACCCGTCGGCCTTCCGGATGGGCCTGGGTCGCGCCTTCTACGAGGCGTTCATGGACAGAGCGGACGGCCACCGGCACCTGTGTGCCGAGGTCAACACGGTGCCCCGCAACGACCGGTCGTTGGCCTTCCACGACGCCATGGGCTTCGACGACGTCGGGGAGCAGTCCGACGAGGGCACCGGCAAGACCGTCCGGATGTACGCCCGGGAACTCTGACCGGTGCCGGGTCCCGTCACCGGGTCCCGGTGGATGGGGTATCGCCGGGGGTCGGTCCTACTCGCTGACCACGGTGGTGCCGGCCGGTCGTCGCCCGGCCGATCCACACGACCAGCAGGGATCGGCGGGGTCACCCCGCCACGCCACCTCGCACGACGGGCACACCAGGCCGACCCAGTTGGCCGGTTCGGTGGGGCTGCCCCGTCGGAAGGTGGAGCGCCGGTGGAGCGGTCCGTTCCGCAGTGGATGGTCCAGCGAGGGGTCCAGGGCCGGGTGGTCCGGAGTCCTCGGCGTCGACCGGGCTGCCATGCGCGGCACCGTAGCCAAGGCCCGCGCGTCGCTGGGTGATGCCGGACCTGCCGGCACGTCGCCGGTATGTCGCCAGAGCGTGGCCGGGCAGGGGCGGGTCCTGTGCGCCGGGGCGATCCTCCCGCCGTAGCCTGCACCTCGGTCCGGTGCTGGC
>CAYWBE010000021.1:0-15267 GCA_964456295.1 uncultured Candidatus Nemicrothrix sp. | reverse complement strand
TCCCGTGCCTGGACGTGGACGCCGGCCGGGTGGTCAAGGGCGTCAACTTCGTGGGCCTCCGCGACGCCGGTGATCCGGTCGAGTTGGCCGCCCGCTACGACAGCGAGGGGGCCGACGAGCTGGTGTTCCTGGACATCACCGCTTCCTCGGATGCCCGGGAGACCACGCTGGACATGGTCCGTCGGGTGGCCGAACAGGTCTTCATTCCGTTCACGGTGGGGGGAGGGATCCGGTCGGTGGAGGATGCCCGCGGCATCCTGCGGGCCGGCGCCGACAAGGTCTCGGTCAACACGGCGGCCGTGGACCGGCCCGGACTGGTCGCCGAACTGGCCGCCGAGTTCGGGAGCCAGTGCGTCGTGGTGGCCGTGGACGCCCGCAGCGGTGGGTCGACGCCGAGCGGCCTGGAGGTGTTCACCCACGGTGGGCGTACCCCGACCGGCCTGGACCTCGTGGCCTGGGTGGCCGAGGTCGTGGAGCGGGGGGCGGGCGAGATCCTCCTCACGTCGATGGATCGTGACGGCACCCGTGACGGCTTCGACGTCGAGATGCTGCGGGCGGTGGGCGATGTGGCCACCGTGCCGCTCATCGCCAGCGGGGGCGTCGGAACCCTGGACCACCTGGTGGCTGGCGCCGTGGACGGGGGCGCCGATGCCGTCCTGGCCGCCTCCATCTTCCACTTCGGCGAGTACACGGTGGCCGCAGCCAAGGAACACCTGGCGGCGGCCGGCGTGGCGGTCCGGCCGGTACCGTGCACGCCGTGAGCACCCCGAAGCCCTCGACCGGGACCCCTGCCGGACGCTCGTCGGGCAACGGCGTGATGCCCGGCCCGTCGGACCACGACGGCCTACCCATCAAGATGCTCAATGACCGGATCCTGGTGCGCACCGACACCGAGGAGGGTGAGCGTCGCTCCACCGGCGGCATCCTGATCCCGGCCACCGCCCAGGTGGGCAAGCGCCTGGCCTGGGCCGAGGTGGTGGCCGCCGGACCCAACGTGCGGGCCATGGAGGTCGGTGACCAGGTGCTGTTCAACCCGGAGGACCGCTACGAGGTCGAGGTCCGGGGACACGACTACATCATCCTCCGGGAGCGGGACGTCCACGCGGTGGCCGCCCAGCGCCTGGAGGAGGGGAGCACCGGCCTGTACCTGTAGCCGGCTACCTGCTACCGGTTGCAGGTGACCGGTCGCTCGGAGCGTGGCACGCCCTGGCGGTGCGGGTAACGGAGTTCGGTGGGACGGCGGGCCGACCGTAGGCTGGCCGGCATGACGGCTGTTCCCTCCACCATCGAGTCCACCCCCATCGACGCCACCGACGAACAGTTGGCGGCGGTGGTGTTCAACGAGGCCGGCCTGGTGCCGGCCATCGTCCAGGAGGAGCACACCGGACGGGTGCTGATGATGGCCTGGATGAACGCCGATTCGTTGCGCGAGACCATGGCCACCGGCCGCACCTGGTTCTGGAGCCGGAGCCGACAGGAGTACTGGTGCAAGGGCGAGACGTCCGGAGACCGTCAGTACGTCCGCGAGGCCTACTACGACTGTGACGTCGACACCCTCCTGTTCGTGGTTGAGCAGGAGGGCAACGGGGCCTGCCACACCGGGGAGTACAGCTGCTTCTTCCGACCGTTCGGGCCCGAGTCCGCGGCCGCTGGCTGATCTGATCCTGCACGCCCTGGGAGTCGTACCGTGACCAGTCCCGACCGGGAGGAATTCCGGGCCCTGGCCCGCGACCACGCCGTCGTGCCGGTGTGGCGTGAGCTGCTGGCCGACCTCACCACACCGGTCTCGCTCTACGCCCGGTGTGTGGGTGACGGGGAGGGCTTCCTGCTGGAGAGCGTGGAGCGGGGGGAGACCTGGGGCCGCTGGTCGTTCATCGGCCGTAACCCCTCGCTCACCCTGACCTCCCGCGGGGGCGTCCTGGCCGTCGACGGCGACCTACCTGACGGCATCCGGACCGATGGGGGGATGCTGGCCGCCCTGGAGGACCTCCTGGCCCACTACCGCTCGCCGTCCATCGAGGGCCTGCCGCCGCTCCACGGCGGCCTGATGGGCTACCTCGGCTACGACGTGGTGCGCGAGGTCGAACACCTGCCCGACGTCCCGCCCGACGACCGGGGCTTCCCCGACGGGATCATGTCGGTCATCGGCGAGATGGTGGCCATCGACCACTGGAGGCAGCGGGCCGTGCTGCTGGCCAACGTGGTCGTCCCCGAGGCGACCGGCGACCCGACAGCTGACGCAGCGGCCCTGGACGCCGCCTACGACGAGGCCACGACCCGCCTGGACGGGCTGGCCACCGACGGGGCACGACCGCTGGACGAGCCCCTCATGGCACCTCCCGACCCGGCCGACGAACCACCCGAGGTGACGTCGACCATGGGCGCCGAGCTCTACGGCCTTGCCGTGGAGGCGGCCCGGGAGCACATCCTGGCCGGGGACGTCTTCCAGGTCGTCCTGTCCCAGCGCTTCGACGTGGAGCTCGACGCCGAGCCCTACGACGTGTACCGGGTGCTACGACAGGTCAACCCCAGCCCCTACATGTACTTCCTCCGCTACGAGGACCTCACCGTGGTGGGTGCCTCGCCGGAGCCCATGGTTCAGTTGCTGGACGGTCGGGTGGTGTCCCGCCCCATCGCCGGGACCCGGCGACGGGGACGGACCGAGGCCGACGATCGCCGCATGGCCGCCGAACTGGCCGAGGACCCCAAGGAGGTGGCCGAGCACGTGATGCTGGTCGACCTGGCCCGCAACGACGTGGGTCGGGTGGTGGCCTTCGGCACCGAGGAGGTCGAGGAGATGATGACCCTGGAGCGCTACAGCCACGTCATGCACCTCACCAGCCAGGTGGCAGGCCAGTTGGCCGAGGGCCGGACCCCCATCGACGTGCTGCGGGCCACCCTGCCTGCCGGGACGGTGTCCGGTGCCCCCAAGGTGCGGGCCATGGAGATCATCGACGCACTGGAACCCGTCAAGCGGGGGCCGTACGCCGGGGTGGTCGGCTACTTCGACTTCAGCGGAAACATCGACACGGCCATCGCCATCCGCACCATGTTCGTGCGTGACGGCGTGGCATCGGTCCAGGCCGGGGCCGGCATCGTGGCCGACAGCGTTCCCGAACTCGAGCACCTGGAGTGCCAGAACAAGGCCCGGGCCCTGCTCTCGACCATTCCGGCGGCCCGTCGAATGACGGCCGCCCGCCGGGCTGCTGCGGGATAGTCCCGTGGGAACGGTCGCGGCGACCGCCGTCCGCCGGAGTCGGGACGTGGTGCGCGTGGCGGGCCCCGAGGCCCGTACCTACCTGCAGGGCCAACTCAGCCAGGACGTGGACGCCCTGGCCGTGGGTGGGGCTGCCGACACCTTCGTGCTGCAGCCGACCGGCAAGGTCGATGCCTGGATGCGGGTCACCCGACAGGCCGACGAGGCCTTCCTGCTGGATGTGGACGCCGGCTGGGGGGCGGCCGTGCTGGCCCGCCTCACCCGGTTCCTGCTGCGGACCGCCTGCACCGTGGAGGCGCTTGACTGGCAGTTGGTGACCGTGCTGGACGCCGAACCGGGGGCTGTGGAGGCCCCGGTCGGAGGGATGGCCCTGTCGGTGGACTGGCCGGGCCTGCAGGCCGTGGACCTCCTCGGACCCTCGGTGGCCGTACCCGTTGGGATCGACGAGGCGGAGGGCTCCGCATGGGAGTACCGACGGATCGCCGCCGGGATCCCGGCCATGGGCACCGAGATGGACGAGACGACCATTCCCGGCGCCACCGGCGTGGTGGACCGGTCGGCCAGCTTCACCAAGGGCTGCTACACCGGCCAGGAACTGGTGGCCCGCGTCGACAGTCGGAGCGCCGGGACGCCGACCCGCATCGTCCGGGCCGTGGGCTACGGCCCCGTGCCGTCAGCGGGCACGGAGGCCACGCGGGACGGATCGGTGGCCGGTCGCCTCACCAGCGTGGCAGCTGGGCCCGACGGAGGCTTCGTGGCCCTGGTCGAGGTCCGCCGGGCCGTGGAGGTGCCGACGACGGTGGACGCCGACGGCGTCGAGGTCTCAGTCCTGGCCGACTGAGGGCAGCCGGACGACCATCTCGGTCCCACCGTCGGGTGGTGAGACGGCGCGCACCGTGCCGTCCATGGCCTCGACCAACTCGCGCACGATGGCCAATCCCAGGCCCGAGCCGGACTCCCGGTCGGCCGGGCGGTGCTGGGCCACGTAGAGGCGTTCGAACACGTGGGGGAGGTCGTCGGCGTCGATCCCCGGGCCGTCGTCGGAAACCCGGACCTCGATCCAGTCACCCGACGCCTGGATGGTCACCCGGACCGATGTGGAGCCGTACCGGAGTCCGTTGGCCACGAGGTTGCCCACCACCTGGGACCAGCGGTCCCGGTCGACCATCGCCATGGACGGCCCACCGGAGCCGACACTGAGGCTGATCCCGGCCTCGGTGGCCGTCGGTCCGAATCCGTGGACGACTGCCGTGGTGGTCCCGGCGAGGTCGGTGGGCTGCAGGTCGAGGGCGAATTGCCGGGTGTCGAGCCGAGCGAGGTCCAGGAGGTCGCGGACCAGGCGATCCAGGCGGGCGGCCTCGGACAGGATGACCTCGCCGGCGCCACTGACGTCGGTCACCGCACCATCGACCAGGCCCTCGGCGTAGCCCCGGATGGACGTCAGGGGCGTCCGGAGGTCGTGGGAGACCGAGAGCAGGAACTGGCGCTCCAGACCCCGGGACCGTTCCAGGCCCTCGGCCATCGAGTCGACCGCCTCGACCAGTTCGTCGACCTCGTTGGGGCGCCGGCTCCGGTCGCGCTCGCTGGAGGATGTCGACCCGAGCCGGGTGTCGAGGTGGCCCTCGGCGATGCGGTGAGCAGCCGCCGCCACGTCGGCGACCGGTCGGGCCAGTGAGCGGCTGAGGAGGATGGCGACCAGCACGGACACGGCGATGGACGCCAGGGCGCCCAGCAGCATCCAGCGGTAGGTGCCGGCCAGTGGGTCGACGGCCCGGCGGGTGGCCGCCACGATGATGGCCGGCCCGATGGCATCGGGTGCCAGGGGGACCACTGCGGCTGCCCAGGCCACGTCGTCCCGGAACCCCGAGGTGTGGGCCGCCACGTGGGGGCCGCCCGGCTCCTCGGCCAGGGGTCGCAGGTCGGCGTCGGTCACGGTGGACGGAAGGTTGCTCAGGACGTGGATGGGCCCCCCGTCCCGGGGTACCAGCACCAGCCCGATCTCCTCGAGGTCCAGTGACCTGCGGAGGCGTTCGAGGTGTTCCGGCCCGCGGGCCGTCCTGGCCAGGAAGGGAATGGCCTCCTCGAAGGCGACGGCCATGGCCCGGGTCTGGTCGGCGACGTATCGTTCGGTGGTCGAGGCGGCCCGGGTCCAGGCCACCATGGCCGTGCCCGCTCCGACCAGCACCAGGGACAGGACGACCAGCCCGACCATGCTCCCCAGGATGCGTCGCCTCATTGCTGCGCTCCCATCAGGCCAGGCGGTAGCCCACGCCGCGCACGGTGGCCAGTGGGAGGTCGTCGCCCAGCTTCCGTCGGACCTGTCGCACGTGGACGTCCACGGTCCGCTCGTCGCCGATCCATCCGGGCTCCCAGGCGCCGTCGAGGATCTGGCGCCGGGTCAGGGCCTGTCCGGCGTGCCCGATCAGGAACCAGAGCAGGTTGAACTCCCGGGCGGCCAGGGCCACCGCCGTTCCGCCCACGGTGACCTCCCGTCGCCGGCCGTCGATGCGGACGCCTCCGAACTCGACCACCACCTCGCTTCCGGTAGTGGGGTCGGTGCCGGGACCGGCCACCCGTCGGAGGACCGCCCGGACCCTGCCCATGAGTTCCCGGGGGCTGAACGGCTTGACGACGTAGTCGTCGACGCCCAATTCGAAGCCGAGGACCCGGTCGATCTCGTCCTCCCTGGCCGTCACCATGATGATGGGCACCCTGGAGGTGGCCCTGATCCGGCGGCACAGCTCCAGGCCGTCGATGCCGCCCGGCAGGCCGATGTCCAGCAGCACCAGCCCCGGTGACCGTTCGGCCAGCAGCTCCAGGGCCCGCTGGCCGTCACCGGCCAGGTAGGGACGGTGGCCCTCGGCGCGGAGGTACATGTCCAGGAGGTCGGCGATGTGCTGGTCGTCCTCCACCACCAGGACGACGGTGCCGCCTGCCGAGTCCCCAGCCATGCCCCCATCGTCTCATGGGTCGGGGGTGGATCCTCGTCGTGGGAGATGAGGGTCTGGTGAGGGAATCGGTCCCGGTGGGTGGTTGGCGCGTCGGTAGCCTCCGGGGGTGGCCACGTACCTCGATCGGATCCTGGACGCACACCGGGCGGAGGCCCGTGTCGACCAGAGGCCCCTGGACCTGCTGGTGGACCAGGCCCGATCGGCGGAACCGTGCCGGGGCTTTGCCGACGCCCTGGTCGGTGTTCCAACTGGCGAGCCGGCCGTGATCGCCGAGGTGAAGCGCCGGTCACCCTCCAGGGGTGATCTGGCCGCGGATCTCGACCCGTCGGCCACTGCGGTGGAGTATGTGGCCGGGGGAGCGGCATGCCTGTCCGTCCTGACCGACGTCGACCACTTCGGTGGTTCGCCCGAGGACCTGGCCGTGGCCCGGGCCGCCGTCACGGTTCCCGTCCTGCGCAAGGACTTCACCGTCGATCCCCGGGACGTCTGCGACGCCCGCCTCATGGGGGCCGATGCGGTGCTCCTGATCGCGGCGGCCCTCGACGACGTCGAGTTGGCCGACTTCCACGCCCTGGCCGTCGAGGTCGGCCTGGACGTGCTGGTGGAGATCCACGACGAGGCCGAGTTGGAACGGGCCGTCACCGTGGGGGCCAGCCTGGTGGGGGTGAACCAGCGGGATCTGGTGACCTTCGAGGTCGACACGGCCCGAGCCGTCCGGATGGCGCCGCTCATGCCCGACGGGGTGGTCCGGATCGCCGAGTCGGGCATCCGTGGCCCTGACGATGCCCGCACCCTGGCCGATGCCGGGTACCACGCACTCCTGGTCGGCGAGTCGGTCGTGACCTCGGGTGATCGGGCCGGTGCCGTACGTGCCCTCCGGGGGTCCAGCACCGGTCCGCTCAGTGGGGGATGATCGGAACGTGTTCATCAAGATCTGTGGCATCACGTGCGTCGAGGACGCACTCCTGGCCACCGCGCTGGGTGCCGACGCACTGGGCTTCATCTTCGCCTCGTCGCGGCGACAGGTGTCCGAACGGGTGGTTCGCGACATCGTGGGCCAACTGCCGCCGGACGTCATGACCGTCGGGGTGTTCCGCGACACCGGGAAGGCCCGGGTGGTTGAGACGGTCAATCGCATCGGCCTACGGGCCGCCCAGCTGCACGGGTCGGAGTCGCCGGCCACCACGAAGTGGGTGGCCGACCGGGTGCCGGTGACCATCCGGGCCCTGCCCGCCGGGTCGCCCGACGTGGACCGGTTCGACGAGTTCGGTGCCGACCTCCTGCTGCTGGACGCCCCGGTCCCCGGTTCCGGTGAGGTGTTCGACTGGGCCATGGCCGACGGGCCGGCGTCGGTACGTCCGATGCTGCTGGCCGGGGGACTCACCCCGGACAACGTGGGTAGGGCGATCGAACGTGTCGACCCGTACGGTGTCGACGTGGCCAGCGGTGTGGAGGCCGGGCCGGGACGCAAGGACCCCCGCCTGTTGCGGGCCTTCATGACCAACGCCCGGGCGGCCCGGCCGGAGCGGCCTGACCAGTACCGGGGCGACCAGGCGAACCGACCGTTCGACTGGCAGCAGGACGATGCCGACGAGGGTCGGGGAGTGGACGGACCATGACGCTGCAGGAACCCACGCCCGACGGGCGATTCGGCGACTTCGGGGGGCGGTTCGTGCCCGAGACGCTGATTCCGGCCGTCCTGGAACTGGAGGAGGCCTTCCGCGAGGCATGGGCCGACCCGACGTTCCATGCCGAACTGGATGGCCTGCTGGCCGACTATGCCGGTCGACCCTCGCCCATGACGGAGTGCCACAACCTCTCCGAGGAGCTGGGCTGTCGCCTGCTGCTCAAGCGCGAGGACCTCAACCACACCGGCTCCCACAAGATCAACAACGTGCTGGGCCAGGCCCTGCTGGCCAAGCGGATGGGCAAGACCCGTCTGCTGGCCGAGACAGGGGCGGGCCAGCACGGGGTGGCGTCGGCCACCGCGGCAGCCCTGATGGGCATGGAGTGCTGCGTGTACATGGGCGAGGTGGACGTCCGACGCCAGGAACTCAACGTGTTCCGGATGCGCCTGCTGGGCGCTGAGGTCCGCACGGCCATGTCGGGTAGCCGCACCCTGAAGGACGCCGTGAACGAAGCCATGCGGGACTGGGTGGCCACCGTCACCGAGTCGCACTACTGCCTCGGCTCGGTGATGGGGCCGCATCCGTACCCGTGGATGGTGCGGACCTTCCACGAGGTGCTGGGCCGGGAGGCCCGTGAACAGAGCGAGGCGCTGCTCGGGTGCCCACCGGATGTGGTGGTGGCCTGCGTGGGGGGCGGCTCCAACGCCATCGGCATCTTCTCGGGCTTCGCCGACGCGGCGACCGAACTGGTCGGGGTGGAGCCGGCCGGCGGCGCGGCGGTGGGCCGTGGCGTACCCGGCGTGGTCCACGGGATGGACTCCTACCTCATGCAGGACGAGTTCGGGCAGGTCCTGGAGGCCGAGTCGATCAGCGCCGGCCTGGACTATCCCGGCGTGGGGCCCGAGCACAGCCACCTGGCGTCCATCGGACGGGCCCGCTACGAGGCGGTCACCGACGACGAGGTGGTGGAGGCCTTCCAGTTGTTGAGCCGCTCGGAGGGGATCATCCCGGCCCTCGAGCCGGCCCACGCCCTGGCCTGGGTGTCCCGTGAGCGGGCCAGCCTGGCCGGGAGGACCGTGGTGGTGAACCTGTCAGGTCGGGGAGACAAGGACGTGGCCCAGATGATGGACGTCCTGGCGTGAGCGCCACGGCTGGGGAGACCAGGGTGGTCGGTCCGGTCGAGGCGGCTCTGCGGGCCCGGCGAGACGCCGGCGGCAAGTGCCTGGTCGTCTACGTGACCGGCGGCCTGGGCGACGACTGGTTGGACACGGCCCGTGCGGTGGCCGCCGCCGGCGCCGACGTGATCGAGGTCGGGGTGCCGTTCTCGGATCCGGTGATGGACGGGCCGACCATCCAGGCGGCCAACGACGTGGCGCTGGAGGGCGGGGCCACGCCGGTGGGCATCCTGGACGCCCTCCGGGGCGCTGACGTGGGGGTCCCGTTGGCCGTGATGACCTACTACAACATCGCCTACCGGATGGGCCTGGAACGCTTCGCCGAGTCGCTGGCCGCCGCCGGGGTATCGGGCTGCATCCTGCCCGACCTGCCCCTGGAGGAGGCCGATCCGTGGCTGGACACAGCAGCAGTGGCGGGCGTTGAACCGATCCTGCTGGCCGCTCCGACGGCCCCGGACGAGCGGCTTCCCCGCATCTGCGAGCGTTCGCGGGGCTTCGTGTACGGCGTGGGCCTGCTGGGCGTGACCGGCGTGCGGGCCGAGTTGGCGGCCAGCGCCGTGGAGATCGCCACCCGCCTCAAGCCCGTCACCGACCTGCCCGTGCTGGTCGGGGTGGGCGTGGGTACGCCGGAACAGGCCGTGGAGGCCTCCCGGCACGGTGACGGGGTGGTGGTCGGTTCGGCCGTGGTGCAGCGCATGGTCGACGGCGACGGCCCCGAACGGGTGGGTGAGCTGGTGGCCGAGTTCCGCGCCGCCCTCGACGCCGGCTGACCGGTGACCCGCCAGCGGGTGTCGTTGGGCCCCGACCGGTCGCCCTGGGTCCGGCCCGGGCCCGACGGCGGCGAGGTCGAGTTCGGTTCCCTGTACGAGATGGTGGGGCCGGCCTGGTTCGACGACCTGGCTGAGCGGTTCTACGAGGGCGTGGCCATCGACCCGGTGTTGCGTCCGCTGTACCCCGACGAGTTGGACGGGCCGATCCAGCGCCTGGCCGGCTTCCTGCGCCAGTACTGGGGCGGCCCGGACGACTACAGCGCCGAGCGGGGCCACCCCCGCCTGAGGATGCGCCACGCTCCGTTTGCCATCGCCTCGGTACAGCGGGATGCCTGGTTGGGCTGCATGGCCACTGCGTTGGCCGACGGTGGCCTCCCTCCGATGGCCGAGTCGGCGGTCATGGAGTACTTCCTGAGCGCCGCCCAGCACCTCGTCAACGCACCGGACTGACCGTCTCCACGGCTCCGTCGGGCCGGTCCACGGGATCGACGGGACGCTGTGTGATTCTCGTGAGCACCATCAGGAGGGGATGGATCCCTGCAATTTCAAGGGTCACAGATCCGAAATGCTTGACATTGACGCCCTGAGGTAGTCGGATGTCATTTGACCACGAGGTGGGCAGACCCATCCCGAGACACAAAAGGAGATGGTCGATGAACAAGAGCGATGTGATCGCAGCAATGGCGGAGCGGGCCGGAACGTCGAACAAGGAGGCCGGTGCGTGCCTGGATGCGTTCTTCGACGTGGTGGCCGATGCAGTGGCCGCCGGCGGCGACAAGGTGTCCATCCCCGGCTGGATCTCCTTCGAGCAGGTCCACCGTGCAGCCCGCACGGCCCGCAACCCGCAGACCGGCGAGCCCGTCCACGTGGCGGCCCGCAACGCCTGCAAGGTGTCGGTCGGTTCCAAGTTGAAGGCCGCCGCCAACAGCGGTGGCGGAGCGGCCGAAGAGCCGCCCGCAGCCTCCTCCTGGTAGGCCCCGGGAGTCGCCCACCGCGACTCGACATGATCTGAGAAGTCGGCCGAGGCCGGGGTGGTGACGCCCCGGCCTCGTTCGTTTCGCCGATAGCCGATGGCCTGCCGTTCCTGAAGGGAAACCAACCGTGTCCGAGGTCCTGCCACCGCCCGAGGCGGTCATCCCGCATCGTGACCCGTTCCTGCTGCTGACCGAGGTCACCGAGGTCACCGTGGGGGAGCGGGCGGTGGGCTACTGGGACCTGACCGGTGATGAACCGTTCTTCGCCGGTCACTTCCCGGGACGCCCGACGTTGCCGGGCGTGCTGATGTGCGAGTCGATCGCCCAGTTGGGGGCCTACGCGCTGCTCACCAGACCGGACTTCGCCGGCCGCCTGGCCCTGTTCGGCGGCCTCGACGGGGTGCGGTTCCGGCGTCAGGTCCTTCCCGGTGACCGTCTGGACCTGGAGGTCGAACTGGGTCGGGTGTCGGCCAGGGCCGGCAAGGGAACGGGTCGGGCCTCGGTGGACGGCGAAGAGGCCTGCCGCTGCGAACTCATGTTCGTCTTCGTGGACGCTGCCTGAACCTGCACGAGGCCTGACGGGGCCCGGGTCGCTGATCGACCCCGGGGGCTACGCCGGGCCGATGACCAGGCTGCCGTTGTGGCCGCCGAACCCGAACGAGTTCGACATGGACACGCCGGGGGTCCATGGCTCGGGTGCGCCGGTGACGATGTCGATGGCCGGCATCTCGGGATCGGGCGTGGCGTAGCCGGCCGTCGGGGGAATCAGGCCCTTCTGCATGGCCATGACCACGGCGACGGCCTCGATGGCGCCTGCTGCACCGAGCGCGTGGCCGGTGATGCCCTTGGTCGAGGTCACCTTCGGACCGTTCTCGCCGAAGATGGCGTGCATGGCCATTGCCTCGGCCATGTCGTTCAAGGGGGTGGAGGTGCCGTGGGCGTTCACGTGGGCCACGTCGGCGGCGTCGACGCCGGCCTCCTCGAGGGCCAGGCGCATGCAGTTGATGGCGCCCATGCCGCCCGGGGAGGGGGCGGTGATGTGGTGGGCGTCGGCCGTACTGGCTCCACCGAGGATCTCGGCCAGGATCGTCGCCCCGCGGGCTTCGGCAGTCTCCCAGTCCTCGAGCACGAGCACGCCGGCGCCCTCGCCCATGACGAAGCCATCCCGCTCGGCGTCGAACGGTCGGGAGATCCCCGCCGAGGAGAAGGCCGTCATGTTGGTGAACCCGGCCACCGCCGCGTCCACGAACGGAGCCTCGCTGCCGCCGGCCAGCACCACGTCGCAGCGCCCGTGGGCCACCAGGCGGGCGGCGTTGGCCAGGGCGTGGGTGCCGGCGGCACACGCCGTGCAGGTGTTCTCGGCGGGGCCCTGGAAGCCGTGCCGCATCGACACGGCAGCCGGGGCGGCGTTGGGCATCATCATGGGGATGAGGAACGGGGACACCCGGCGGGCGCCCTTCTCGCTCATCACGAGGATCTGGTCCTCGAGGGTCTGGATGCCTCCGATGCCGGTCCCGATGAACACGCCCCGACGGGCCGGATCGGCGGTCAGCTCACCGGCCTGCTGGAGGGCCATGTCGGCCGCCGCCAGGGCGAACTGGGTGCACCGGTCACTCCGGCGGGCCTCCTTGGGGTTGTCGAACCACGGGGAGGGATCGAAGTCGGGGACCACACGGTCGCCCTCCGGGGCCGGGCCACACAGGCCGTCCCAGAACGCGTCCGTGCCGACGCCGCACGTGGAGACCACGCCCAGGCCGGTGACGGCCACCCGACGACGGGCCATCAGAGCTTGCTGGTGATGAGCTCGTAGGCGCCACCGATGGTGGTGATGTTCTCGAGCTCCTCCTCCGCGACCTCCACGCCGAACTCCTCCTCGAGCGCCATGACGAGCTCGACCAGGTCGAGGCTGTCGGCGTCGAGGTCGTCGGCGAAGGACGCCTCCATGGTGACCTGGTCGGCCTCGACCGACAGGACCTCCACTGCGCACTGGCGGAACTTCTCGAAGTTGTCGTCACTCACGGTGATTCTCCGTTCTCATGGGTGATCGTGGACCGCCTCACCCTATTGCGGGGTGGCGGGTGGGGGAATGGATTGTGGCGCAGGACACCTGTTACGGGTTGGGGCTCAGCCCATGAACAGGCCGCCATCAACCGGGAGGACGGCGCCGGTCACGTAGCCGGCGTCCTCGGACGCCAGGAAGGCCACCGCTGCGGCGATCTCGCTGACCTGTCCCAGACGCCCGAGGGGAACGGCCTCGGCGTAGGAGGACTGCTGGTCCTCGGGCAGGGCGGCCAGCATGTCGGTCACGATCGGACCCGGGGCCACCACGTTCACGGTGACGTTCCGGCTGGCGAACTCCTTGGCCAGGGAACGTCCGAGGCCGACCAGCCCGGCCTTGGATGCCGAGTAGTTGGCCTGCCCGGTCTGGCCGACCCGTCCGGCGATCGAGGACACGAGGACGATCCGACCCCAGCGGCCCTTCATCATCCCCTTCACGGCCCGACGGGACACCCGGAAGGCCCCGGTGAGGTTGGCGTCGATGACGTCGGTGAAGTCGGCGTCCGACATCCGAAGCACCAACCCGTCGCGGGTGATCCCGGCGTTGGCCACCAGGACCTCCACAGGACCGAGGGCCTCCTCGATGGCGCTGAATGCCGCGTCGACCTGGTCGGTGTCGGTCACGTCGCACGGCACGGCGAGGATTCCCGCCTCGGTGACCTCGGCCGGGGCCTCGCCCCGACAGGTGACGGCCACCCGGTGCCCGGCGGCCGCGAACTCCAGGGCACACGCCAGGCCGATGCCCCGGTTGCCCCCGGTCACCAGCACCACCCGATTCGTTGGTTCGCTCATGTTCCCTCTCGCCTTCCGGTCTGGTCCCCGAAGGGCCGGTTGTCGGTCGTTGCTGGGCCCGGCTACTGGACGCGCAGCCAGGCGATGGGCTTGGAGGCCGTCACCCGTTCGGTGTCGACGGCCAGCCAACCCATGAACTCGCCGGCGAACGGCGAGTGGACCTCGGTGGCCCCGATGCGACCCAACAGGGCGCCGGCGGCCACCACCTGGCCGGGACCGACATCGGCTGCCGGGGTGAAGACGCCGGTGGCCGGGCTGACCACCATCCGGTCGGTGGCGAAGAGGTGCTCGCCCTCGACGGCATCGCCACCGTCCATCTCGACTTCGGCCGGGGCGGCCAGGGCGTCGAGCAGGGCGTCGAGGTGGTCGGGGGTATTGACGGTGAGCCGGGTGGCGCCCTTGAGGGTCCGCTTCACCAGACCGGTCAGGACATTGCCGGGCCCCAACTCGACGAAGGTCGTGAACCCAGCGGCGCTGAGGGCCTCCAGGCTCTGGTACCACCGGACGGGACTGCACAGTTGGGCGTTCATGAGCGCCCGCCACGTGGCCGGGTTCTCGTGGGCGGTGGCGTCCACGTTGGCCACCACGACGCCCTCCGGGGAACGGACGTCGGTTCCGTCGATGGCTTCGCTGAGTCGGTCCCGGGCCGGGGCCATGAACGGGGTGTGGAAGGCGCCCGAGACCTCCAGGCCGGTGGCCCGCTTGGCGCCCCGGGACTTGGCCTCCTCACCGGCGGCGGCCACCGCGTCAGGGGCTCCGGCGATCACGACCTGACCGGGGGCGTTGTAGTTGGCCACCCAGACGTCGCCGTCGGTCGCTGCGCAGGCTTCCTCCACGCCGGCGTCATCGAGGCCCAGCACGGCGGCCATGGTGCCGATGGGCTCCCGGGCCGCCACCTGCATGGCCTCGCCGCGTTCGACCACCAGGGAGACGGCGTCTCCGAAGTCCAGTGCTCCAGAGGCCGTCAGGGCGCTGTATTCGCCGAGGCTGTGGCCGGCATGACCTGCGGCGTCGATCCCGAGCCGTTCCACGGCGTCGAGGATCACCATGCTGGTCACGAAGGTGGCCAGCTGGGCGTTGCGGGTCTCGCGGAGTTCGTCGGCAGCGGCGTCCAGCAGCAGGTGGGCCACGTCACGACCCGCGGCAGCCGATGCCTCGTCGACCAGTTCCCAGGAGGGGTGGTCGGCCCACGGGGAGCCCATGCCGGGCTGCTGGGATCCCTGGCCGGAATAGGTGAAGGCGATCATCGGTCTCCTCGAGGGGACTCGGAAGGGGTGCGCGGCCGCCGTCGTCGGGGTGGAGTGCCCGCGGCGTCGGCCCATCGTAGGGGGCGGCGGCGACTCCGGTCACCGCCTGGGGCGACCACCGGTTCGACGGGTCGTGGCCCCAGGGGTCACCGGTAGGATCGGGTCGCTCGCCCGGGTGGCGGAATTGGCAGACGCGGAGGACTCAAAATCCTCTGGCCGTGAGGTCGTGCGGGTTCAAGTCCCGCCCCGGGCACTCGAGAATGTGTACGCACGACCGCAGCGGATGGGTCGTGTGGGTTCAAGTCCCGCCCCGGGCACCGAAGTTCTCCGTACACTTTTCGGTCCCATGGCACGACCGGTGATCGAACGACGGCTGACCGAGGTCGGCGGGCGCCTCCAGCGCCTGCGCGCCGACCTGGCCGTGGCCGAGGAGCAGTTGGCCCACCTGGTGGCCG
>CAYWBE010000020.1:0-15364 GCA_964456295.1 uncultured Candidatus Nemicrothrix sp. | reverse complement strand
CTACCTGCGCCAGCGGATCGAGTCGAACTACTACGCGGCCGCCGTGCTCATCCCCGAGAAGGCCGCCGTGGGCTTCCTGTCGGGGGCCATGGGCGACAGCGACCTGTCCATCGAGGACCTCAAGGAGCGCTACTACGTCTCCTACGAGATGGCCGCCCACCGGTTCACCAACCTGGCCACCCGGCACCTCGGCCTCCCGGTGCACTTCATCCGCACCGATCCCGAGGGCACGATCACCAAGGCCTACGAGAACGACGGCCTGAGCTTCCCGACCGACCCCGACGGTGGCCTCGAAGGTGCGCGGCTGGGTCGGCAGTGGGGGGCACGGCAGGCCTGGGACGGTTCGGACCTGCTCCACTACCAGCACACGGCCACCGACGGTGGCGACTTCTGGTGCGTGACCTACGTGGAGAACGCCACCGAGCGCACGCCGTACGCGGTGACCCTCGGCTGTCGGGAGGGCGATGCTGCGCTGTTCCGGGGAGGGGACACCCTCCGCAGGGTCAACGCCACCGGCGAGGATGAACACGCCGAGCCCGACCTGCTGCGGAGGTGGGACGGCGTGGCGTGGCCGTCGGCCTCGGAGCGGAGCTTCGTGCTGACCGCCCTGCCGTCGGCGGCCCGTGAGTTCTCGCCGTTCCCGGGGATCGACCTGCTCGACGTCTACCGGTTCCTGGACCGGCAGGGCGGTTCGCCGTCGGCTACTTCGTGAACGGTTCGCCGGCCTCGTGTCGGCGACGGACCTCGGCTGCGTAGGTCCCGAGGTCCACGGTCCGGACCGATGCCGGGTCGCGCGCCATCCCGGTGTGGGTCACGAAGCGTTCGCCGTCCCAGCGGTGCAGTTGGAAGGCCGGTGGCTCGTCGACGGCTGCCGCCCGGTCGGGGTGCAGGTCCAGGTTGAGCTGGTTGCCGGTCGACGGGCAGGTGGAGACCATCGTGGAGCCGAAGGCGGTCTGGATGGGGCGGTGCAGGTGTCCGGCCACCAGCAGGCGTACCTGGGGGTGACGCTCGATGGTGGCCTTGAAGCGGTCGGCGTCGGCCACCCCGGCGAGGTCCATGAAGGCCAGCCCGGTGTCGAACGGCGGGAAGTGCGTGAACACGAGGGTGGGCCGGTCGTCGGCTGTCAGGGCCGCCTCCAACCAGGCCTCCCGCTCGGCGTCGAAGTGTCCGTCATGGCGATCCGGAAGCGAGGTGTCCAGTCCGACGAGTCGGACGGGGTGGTCGTCGACCACGTAGCTGCAGTGGCCGTCCGGGAGGTCGTCGGGCAGCAGGTCGTTGAAGGCCAGGCGGAACGCCGGCCCCTCGTCGTGGTTGCCCGGCAGGGGGACGATCCGTTCCACTATGGGGCCCAGCGCGTCACGCAGGGTGGCGTACTGGCCGGGGGTGCCGTCGTCGGTCAGGTCACCGGTGGCCAGCACCACGTCGGGCGCAGGGTCCAGGTCGGCCAGGTGGGCCACCACCCGGGTCAGGGTCTCGGTGGTGTCGACGAGTCGGCCGAAGGCGCTGTCGTGGTCCCGGATGTGGCAGTCCGATATCTGCGCGATGAGCACGGTCACGAGGCTAGGGGACGGGCACGCTCCCGGCGGAAGGTGGAAGGATCAGATGATGGCGGAAATGACGGGTTACCGGGACGGGTCGGGCGAGGCATGGCAGCTGGCCGAGGGGGTCCTCGGTCCGACCCATCGGTCGTACTGGGTGGTGGAGGGACGACTGGCGGCCGGCGCCTATCCGGGCAAGGCCGGTCGGGGCGACCGCGAGCACGTGCCGGAGGTGTTGGAGCAACTCCTCCATGCCGGGATCGACACCTTCGTGAACCTGACCCAGGACGATCGAGACGTGTTCCCCCACGGGACCGACGTCCACCTGACCCGCTACCACCCTGCCGTAGCCGGTCGGGCCGAGGTGCTGGCCTGTCCCATTCCGGACATGGGGGTGCCGTACGGGGGCGAGGATGAGTTGGCCGGGATCCTCGACGTGTTGGACGAGTCGCTGGCCGCCGGTGGAACCGCCTACGTCCACTGCTGGGGTGGTCTGGGTCGGACCGGCACCGTCATCGGGTGCTGGTTGGCCCGCCACGGTTACGCCGTCGGGAGCGACGTCTTCGCCCTGTTGGACGATCTGCGCCTGGGCGACCTGGATGCCTCCTACAGGGAGTCACCGCAGACCGCGGCCCAGAAGGCGCTGGTCGTCGGCTGGGAGGTGGGGCGGTGAGCGGTCGGCCGGACGACGGGGCCCTGGATCGTGCTACCGGGTCGGTGCTGGCCTCGGCCTGTGGCGACGCCCTCGGGGCCGGCTACGAGTTCGCCGATCCGACTCTCCCGGACGATCCGGGGGGCCTGGGAATGATCGGGGGTGGCCTGGGTGACTGGGCGCCGGGGGAGTGGACCGACGACACCCAGATGGCCCTCGGGATCCTGGACGTCCTGGCCGAGCGCGGTGGCGACGGACCGGTTGATCTACAGGCCATCGGCCGGAACTTCCTGGACTGGGCGGCCACCAACCCACCCGACATCGGAATCCACACGTCGGCCGTCCTGCAGGCCGGCGTGGATGCCGACCAACTGCTCGACTGGTCCGACGAGGTGCAGGAGATGAAGGGTGACAGCGTCGGCAACGGCGGCCTGATGCGCTCGGCGCCGGTGGCCCTGGCGGCACTGGACGACCGGATAGTCGTGGCCCGACTGGCGGCCGATGCCTCGCGACTCACCCACGCCCACCCGAACTCCCGGGAGGCCTGCGTGCTGTGGTGCGAGGCCATCCGCCGGGCCGTCGGCGGGGCATCGCCGTCAACGGCCGAGGAGTGGTCGGCGCTGGTCGGCTCCGGACTCGACCTGGTCGATCCGGATCGTCGTGACCAGTGGGCTGCACGGATCGACGAGGCGGTGGAGACCCCGCCGGCGGTCTTCAACCCGAACGGCTGGGTGGTCGATGCCTTTCGGGCCGCCCTGTCGGCCATCGCCCAGACGCCTGTGCCGGCCGACGACCCCAGTGGCCACCTCGAGGCGGCGCTGCGGGCCTCGGTGATGATCGGCAACGACACCGACACCGTGGCGGCCATCGCCGGTTCCCTCCTCGGTGCCCGGTGGGGGGCCTCGGCCATCCCCGGTGAGTGGTGGGCCATCGTCCACGGCATCCGCCGGCGGGGCGAACCGGTGGTGGATGCGGCCGGCCTGGAGGCGCTGGTCCACCTCTCCCTCGGCGTCTGAGGCCCGCCATTGCAAGGATCTCGGGAGGATGTCACACCCAATCCGTATCTTGTAGGCATGACAGAAAACGGAAGTGCCAATCCCGTCGGCGATCAGTCCGGCACCGACATCCCAGCCGAAGTTGCCGACCCCGCCGCCTGGTGGCGGCGGCCGTGCGAGGTCGACGACCGCCTGTACGTCTGCGGTGACCTCCCGAGCGACCCCGAGGGATTCCAGCGGGTCCTGGGCGAGTGGCTCGACGTGGGCATCACCCACATCGTCGACGTCCGCAGCGAGTGGAGCGACGCCGACCGGGTGGCTGTTGCCGCCCCCGAGGTGACCTACGTCTGGTTGGGAACCCACGATGACGGCGGGGTCCAGGAGGCGGCCTGGTTCGATGCCGGCGTCGACGCCATCACCATGGGCCTGGGTGACCCCACGGCCCGCGTCCTGGTGCACTGCCACATGGGCGTGAACCGGGCCCCGTCGTTGGCCTATGCCGCCATGCTCGAGCTGGGCAGGGGCGTCGAGCAGGGTCTGGAGGCCATCCGGTCGGCTCGCCCCATCGCGGCGATCGCCTATGCGGCGGACGCCGTGCGGTGGTTCGGTGAGCGCCGGTCCATGGACGGTGGCGACGTGCAGGCGGCCTGTGACCGGGCCCGTGCCTGGCTGGCCTCCAGCCCCGTGGCCACCTCGTGGATCATCAGTCGGATCCGCCGGGCCGAGGGCCCAGCCTTCGGCCGCGTCCTCGACGTGGACTGGGAGGACCTGTTGGGGCAGCGGGTGTTCCAGGCTGGCCGGGAGCACGAGGCACGGTCATGAAGGTCTTCTACGACGAGGGGTACGTGGCGGCAGACCATCACTACGAGACCACCAGGAAGTCCGCACGGATCGCCGAGGTGATCCGTGGTGGACGGGTGCCGGGGGTGACGGTCGCCGAGCCGTCGGCCCATCTGGATGCCGCAGAGCGGGGGATCTCGATCGTCCACGACGCGGCCTACGTCAGGGCCCTGCGAACCGGGGAGCCGGAGTGGCTGGCCGAGGGCAGTGGCTTCGCCTGGGACCCCGGGATCTGGACGATGGCCACGCATTCGACCGCCGGGGTGCTGGCCTCCGTCGAGGAGGCCCTGGACAGTGGCGTGTCGGGGAGCCTGTCGTCGGGTCTCCACCACGCGAAGCCCGGCGGGGGTGAGGGCAACTGCACCGTGAACGGGCTGGCCGTCGCGGCGCGCCATGCCACCGACCTCGTCGGCGGACCGGTCGTGATCCTCGATGTCGACGCCCACTGTGGCGGAGGAACGATCGAGTGTCTGGACGGCGTGACCGGCGTACTCCACCTGGACCTCAGCACCAGCAGCTTCGACTGCTACGAGCCCATGGGCGACGACCGCCTGGTGCTGGTGGGCAGGACGGACGACGAGGCCTACCTGGGCGAACTCGAACTCATGCTGGGCCGGATTCCAGCCGATGCCGGCCTGGTGCTGGTCAACGCGGGGATGGACCCCCATCCGGGGCTCGCCGTGGACACCTTGGCCGAGCGGGAACGACGGATCGCGTCGTTCCTGTCCGAACAGGGCCTACCGGCGACGTTCGTGCTGGCAGGCGGCTACCTGCACGGGATCACCGAGGAACAACTGGTCGACCTCCACCTCCTGACCGTGTCGGCGTTTGCTGACGGGTCGGGGCAGGGGGAGGACCTGCTCAGTTCTCGAGCAGCTTGAGGAGACGCTGGCGAAGGGCGTTGAACTCGACGCCGGTCTCGTCGCGTGGGCGATCGAGGTCGATGTCGACCACCTCGCGGACCTGCCGGAGGCCCTCCAGCGATAGCGCTCCACAGGCGGGTCGGTACCGAGCGGGTGAAGGGAATCGAACCCTCATCATCAGCTTGGAAGGCTGAGGTTCTAGCCGTTGAACTACACCCGCGGGTCCATCGGAACGGACCCGGTGAACCTACCGGGCGGCGGCCGGTAGGGGGTCGTCCGGAGGTGCCCATGCTTCTCGGGACACCGGTCGGCTGATGGCTACGATGCCGCCCATGACGAGCACGACGGTCCCCGCTGGAGCCCACCTGATCGGTGGTGACTGGAGCACCCACGCCCCGGGAGGCACCGCGGTCAGCGACAATCCCGCCCGCCCCGACGAGCCGGTGGGGGAGTTTCCGCTGGGCGACGCCTCCACGGCGGCCGACGCGGTCACCGCAGCGGTCGACGCCCGCGAGGCGTGGACGGCACTGGGCTTCGCGGCCCGGGCCCGGATCATCGAGCAGGCCGCCGTGCTGTTCGACGAGCGGGCCGACGACCTGGCGCTGGTGGCCACCCTCGAGGAGGGCAAGACCCTTCCCGAGGCCCGTGGCGAGGCCGTCCTGTCGGCCGAGACCTGCCGCTACCAAGCGGGCCTGGCCAAGACGTCCACCGAGCGGATCTTCCCCAGTGGTACACCCGGGGAGACCATCCGCACCGTTCGGGCACCGCTCGGCGTGGTCGGCGTCATCACCCCCTGGAACTTCCCCATCCTCATCCCGGTCTGGAAGATCGCCCCGGCGCTGGTCACCGGCAACTCGGTGGTCTGGAAGCCGGCCAGCAACACCCCGTTGACCGCGGTGGCCATCGCCGCGGTGTTCCACGACGCCGGGGTCCCGGCCGGCGTGTTGAACCTGGTGCTCGGCCCGGGCTCCATGGGTGGTGCCCTGGTGGCCGACGAGCGGGTCGACGGCGTCACCTTCACCGGATCGGTGGGCGTCGGCCACGGCATCCGCGACGTGGTGACGGCCCGCAACGGCCGGGTGCAGTTGGAACTGGGCGGCCATAACCCCGGCATCGTGTTCCCCGACGCAGACCTGGACATGGCGGTGGCCGCCATGGTCGGTGGCGCCATGGGAGCCACCGGCCAGAAGTGCACGGCCACCCGACGGATCATCGCTGTCGGCGACGTCCACGACGAGTTGGTCGATCGCCTGGCCATCGCGGTGAGTGCCCTGAAGGTCGGTGACGGGCAGGACCCGGGCACGGCCATCGGTCCGCTGGTGTCCACGTCGGCCCGGGCCGAGGTGGTCGAGGCCATCGAGCAGGCCACGGCCGAGGGGGCTGAGACGGTGGCCGTGACCGAGGACGTGCCGGACGGACCGTGCTTCCAGGCGCCGACCCTGTTCGTGGGCGGCACCGACCTGGCCATCACCCGCGAGGAGGTCTTCGGCCCGGTCAGCACGGTGCTGCGGGTCGACGACGAGGACGAGGCGTTCGCCCTGGCCAACGACACCGAGTTCGGCCTGTCGGCTTCGGTGTTCACCAACGACCTGTGGAAGATGGACCGGGCCATCAACGAGCTGCGGGCCGGCATCGTCAAGGTGAACGGTCCGACCACCGGCTCGGAGATCCACGCTCCGTTCGGTGGCGACAAGCATTCGTCGGGGCACTCGGCCCGCGAGCAGGGCGACACCGCCCAGGAGTTCTTCACCAGGACGAGGACGGCCTACATCAAGCCGGGCAGCCCCCGATGACCCTCGAGATGCGGAAGCTGGTCGCCCAGACCGAGGAGGTCCACATCGAGGGCGGGCGGTCCGCCGACCCACCACTGGTGATGCACGGCGTGGCCGCGGTGATGGCCAACCCGTGGGCCGGCCAGGGCTTCGTCGACGACCTCCGACCGGTGATCATGGACCTGGCTCCGCAGTTGGGTGCCGTCCTGGTGCCGCGGCTGGTGGACCTGTGCGGCGGTGCCGACCGGGTCGAGGCCTACGGCAAGGCGGCCATGGTCGGTACCTCCGGCGAGGTGGAGCACGCCTCGGCGTTCATCCACACGCTGCGGTTCGGGAACGTCTTCCGCGATGCCGTGGGTGGCACGGCGTACCTGTCGTTCACCAACACGCGGGGCGGCCCGGGGGCCACCCTGTCCATTCCGATGATGCACAAGGTCGACCCGGGTTGGCGGTCGCACTACCTGACGCTGGAGATGCACGTGGCCGACGCCCCGGCGCCCGACGAGATCCTGGTGGCCATCGGTGCCTCCACCGGCGGACGGCCCCACCACCGGATCGGCAACCGCTACTCCGACATGGAGGAGATGGGGTTGACCGAGGGGTGAGCCCCGTTCCGGGCGGCACCCACCTCCGGGCGGACGGCCCGACTGCTGCGTCGGAGGTGACCGCCCCACCGCTGGTCCTCGTCCACGGCGTGGGCCTGGACCTCCACATGTGGGACCTGATGGTCGACGACCTGGCCGTCGGGCGCCGGGTCGTCCGCTACGACCTCCTGGGGCACGGCGGATCCGGGGACCCACCCGGTCCCCGGTCGTTGGACGACTTCGTGGACCAGTGCCTCGAGGTGTTGGACGCCGCTGCTGGCGACGATCCCGACGGGCGAACACCAGACCTGGCGGGCCTGTCCATCGGCGGCCTGATCGCCATGGCCGTCGCAGCCCGCCATCCCGACTCGGTGGGGCGTCTGGTGGCCATGAACACGGTGTTCGAGCGGACCGCCGAGCAGGTCTCCGGAGCGCGGGTCCGGTTGGCCATGACCGAGGCCGAGGGCATGGGACCGGTGGCCGACCTGGGCATCGACCGATGGTTCAGCGCCGACTGGCAGGCCGACCACCCGGACCGGGTGGCGGACATCGACCGACGGATCCGCACCAACGACGTGACGGCCTACCTGAAGGCGTATCGGGTGTTCGTGGACGGCGACCCGACGATGCCGGCCGCGGCGGCGGGGATCGCCGTCCCCGTGCTGGCCATGACCGGTGGAGACGACCCCGGATCCACCCCGGCCATGAGCCGGACCATCGCCTCGGCCGTCCCCGATGGTCGCTGTCGGATACTTTCCGGGCTCAGGCACCTTCCACCGGTCGAGGCGCCCGGGGACTGTTCGGCGACCCTGCTGGACTTCCTCGACGAACCGGCCACCCATCGACCGCCCACGGGCCACCCCAAGGGGGACGACCAGTGAACGAGTACCAGCTCTACATCGACGGAGAGTTCTGCGAGGCGTCCGACGGGAACCGCTTCGAGTCGGTGAACCCGGCCACCGGTGAGGCGTGGGCCAGCGCTCCCGGCGCCACCGAGGCCGACGTGGACCGGGCGGTCCGTGCGGCCCACCGGGCCCTGACCGCCGGGGCCTGGCCGGCCATGACGGCCACCCAGCGGGGTCGCCTGCTGTACCGGCTGGCCGACCTGGTGGCCGACGCCGCCCACCACCTGGGAGGCATCGAGACCACCGACAGCGGAAAGCTGGCTGCCGAGACCCGGGCCCAGTCGGCCTACGTGGCCGACTACTACCGGTACTACGCCGGCCTGGCCGACAAGATCCAGGGCGACACGCTGCCCATCGACAAGCCCGACCTCCACGTGTACACGACCCGGGAGCCGGTGGGCGTGGTGGCGGCCATCGTCCCGTGGAACGCCGAGATGTTCCTGACGGCCACCAAGGTCGGTCCTGCCCTGGCCGCCGGCAACACGGTGGTCATCAAGGCCTCCGAGGTGGCGCCGGCCCCGCTGCTGGAGTTCGCCCGGGTCATCGACGAGGTGGGATTCCCCCCGGGCGTGGTGAACCTCGTCACCGGCTTCGGCGAACCATGTGGTCGTGCGTTGACCAGCCACCCCCTGGTCGACAAGGTGGCGTTCACCGGTGGCGTGGAGACGGCCCGCCACATCGTGGCCAACACCGTCCACAACCTCGCACCGGTAACCCTCGAGTTGGGGGGCAAGTCGCCGATCATGGTGTTCGACGACGCCGACTTCGAAGGGGCGGTCAACGGGGCCATCGCCGGGAACTTCGGTGCGTCGGGACAGAGCTGCGTGGCCGGGTCCCGGGTCCTGGTGCAGTCGGGGATCCACGATGACTTCGTGGCCGAGGTGGTCCGGCGGGCCGAGCAGATCCGTATCGGCGATCCGTTGGACGACGACAGCCAGATGGGGCCGTTGGCCACGCAGGCCCAGCGGGACCGGTGCGAGTCCGTGGTTGCCGAGTCGACCGCCCAGGGGGCGACGCTGCACACCGGAGGTGGTCGGCCCGAGGGTCTCGACTCAGGTTGGTACTACCGGCCGACCGTGCTGGGGTGTGCCGACCAGGACGTCCGGAGCACCCGGGTGGAGCTGTTCGGGCCCGTCATGTCGGTCCTACGGTTCGACACCGAGGCCGAGGCGGTGGCCATGGCCAATGACACCGAGTTCGGCCTGGGTGCCGGCCTGTTCACCCGGGACGTGTCGCGGGTGCACCGGGTGTCGAAGGCCATCCGGTCGGGGATCGTCTGGGTCAACACCTACCGGGCCATCTCGCCCATCGCCCCGTTCGGCGGTTTCGGTGACAGCGGCTCGGGCCGGGAGGCCGGCGTGGATGCCATCCACGAATTCACGACCACCAAGACCATCTGGATCAACACCTCGACCGAGCCGATGGCCAACCCGTTCACCATCCGCTGAGCGGGCGACGGACCGTCGCTGACGGCTCGACCCGCCGGTCGGCCGCCGGGGGGTCGCCGGTACACTCCCGGCCACTGTGGACACCACCCTTGAGAACCTGGACGGCGACAGCGTCAAGCTGACGGTCGCCGTCGACGAGACCGAGTTCGACGTCGCAGTCGACGCCGCCTTCAAGCGCATCGCCAAGGAGGTCCGGATCCCCGGGTTCCGACCCGGCAAGGCGCCCCGGAAGCTCCTGGAGGCCCGCATCGGCGTGGTCGCCGGACGCCAGGAGGCCCTCCAGGATGCGCTTCCCGGCTACTACGGCAAGGCGCTCGTCGAACACGAGGTCGACGCCATCGACCAGCCGGAGATCGAGATCACCGGCGGGGTCGAGGACGGCCCGCTGACCTTCGAGGCGGTGATCCCGGTCCGACCGAGGGCCACGGTGGCCGGTCACGGTTCGCTCCGGCTCGAGATCCAGGCCATCGAGGCCTCCGACGACGACGTGGACGAGCAGCTCGACGCCATCCGCCGTCAGCACGCATCCCTGGTGGACGCCGACCGTGCCGCCGTCGACGGCGACCAGGTCACCATCGACATCGAGGGGACGGTGGACGGCGAGGCCGTCGAGGGCCTGACCACCTCGGACTATCTCTACGAGGTGGGCGCCGGCGCGGTGGTCCCCGAGATCGACGAGAACCTGCGGGGCGCCTCGGCCGGTGACACGCTCGAGTTCGACGCCGACCACCCCGATGACGACGAGGACGCCGCCCTCTCGTTCCGGATCGAGGTCAAGGCCGTCCAGGAGCGGGTGCTCCCCGAGGCCGATGACGCCTTCGCCGCCGATTCCTCCGAGTTCGAGACCATCGACGAGTTGCGGGCCGACATCAGGGAACGCATCACCACGATGCGCCGGGGCCAGGCCGGGATGATGGCCCGGGACCGGGCGGCCCAGGCGGTGGCCGACCTGGTCGACATGGACCTGCCCCCGTCGCTGGTGGAGAGCGAGATCGACGGTCGGATCAACGACATGGCCATGCGGATGCAGGCCCAGGGGATCGACTTCGAGACCTACATGCAGGCCATGGGCCAGGACCTCTCGACCATGCGGGACGGGCTCCGCGAGGGCGCCGAGATCGCGGCCCGCGTCGACCTCGGCCTGCGGGCGGTCGCCGACGCCGAGGGCCTGGCCGGGGATGGTGATGCCCTGGAGGAGTACCTCGGCCTGCTGGCCGACCAGACCGGTGGGGACGTCGAGGGCATCCGCGACGCACTCACCTCGTCGGGCCGGATGCTCGAGGTCAGGGCTGACATCGCCAAGCAGGCAGCCCTGGACTGGGTGTTCGAGCGGGCCGAGATCGTGGACCAGAACGGCAACGCGGTGGACCGGGAGCTCCTGGAGCCGGTCGAGCCCGAGTTCGACGAGCTGGAGATGGCCATCCCTGCCGACGGTGATGAGGTGGGGGAGACTGGTGGTTCGTCTCAGGACGGGATCCCGGAGGGGGATGCCGGGGGAGACGAGGAAGAGTGAGTGGAATGACCGGACCAGACCAGACCGTAGATATGACATCGCCTGCCCCCGGCGTGGGTGGCCTGGCGGCGCTGCGCGTCCGGAACTACCTGGTGCCCACCGTGGTCGAACAGACCAACCGGGGCGAGCGGGCCTTCGACCTCTACTCCCGCCTGCTCAAGGAGAACATCGTCTTCATCGGGACGCCGATCGACGACACGATCGCCAACCTGATCTGCGCCCAGTTGCTGCACCTCGAGTCGGAGAACCCCGACCGGGACATCAGCCTGTACATCAACTCCCCGGGCGGCGACATCAACGCCCTGTTCGCCATCTACGACACGATGCAGTACATCAAGCCGGACATCACCACCATCTGCTTCGGTCAGGCGGCCTCGGCTGCCGCCGTGTTGCTGGCCGCCGGCACCCCGGGCAAGCGCCTGGCGCTGCCGCACTCCCGCGTGCTGATCCACCAGCCGTACGCCGGCGCCCAGGGGCAGGTGTCCGACATCGAGCTGGCGTCCCGGGAGATCCAGCGACTGAAGACCCAGCTCGAGGAGATCCTGGCTCGCCATACCGGCCAGGACGCCGAGAAGATCCACGCCGACACCGATCGCGACTTCGTCATGACGGCCGAAGAGGCTGTGGAGTACGGGATCATCGACGAGGTCATCGACCGGCGCGACCTGGTCGACAACAGCGGCCCGATCGCCGCCGTCGAGTAGGCCGGCATCGGGTCGAGGAGGGGATCGGGGGGTCATGGCGAAGTTCGGTGAAGGCGAGCTCCTGAAGTGCTCGTTCTGCGGCAAGACGCAGAAGCAGGTGAAGAAGTTGATCGCCGGCCCCGGCGTCTACATCTGCGACGAGTGCATCGACCTCTGCAACGAGATCATCGAGGAGGAGCTCTCCGAGCCCACTGAGACCCCGACCGGCGAACTTCCCCGTCCCCGGGAGATCTTCTCGTTCCTCGACGACTACATCGTGGGCCAGGACCGGGCCAAGAAGATCCTCTCGGTGGCCGTCTACAACCACTACAAGCGGGTCCGCACCGCGGCGGCCTCCACGGTGTCGGGCGAGACCGTGGAGTTGGCCAAGTCCAACATCCTGCTGATCGGGCCCACCGGCAGCGGCAAGACGCTGATGGCCCAGACCCTGGCCCGGATGCTCAACGTCCCGTTCGCCATCGCGGACGCCACGGCGCTGACCGAGGCCGGCTACGTGGGCGAGGACGTCGAGAACATCCTGCTGAAGCTGATCCAGGCCGCCGACTACGACATCAAGAAGGCCGAGACCGGGATCATCTACATCGACGAGATCGACAAGGTGGCCCGCAAGAGCGAGAACCCGTCGATCACCCGGGACGTCTCCGGCGAGGGTGTCCAGCAGGCTCTGCTGAAGATCCTCGAGGGGACCTCGGCGGCCGTGCCACCCCAGGGGGGCCGCAAGCATCCCCACCAGGAGTTCCTGCAGATCGACACGACCAACATCCTGTTCATCTGCGGCGGGGCGTTCGCCGGCCTCGAACAGGTGATCGAGGCCCGTCAGGGTGGCGTCGGGGTGGGCTTCGGGGCCGACGTCCGCTCGGCATCGGACAAGGACGTCGGTGCCCTGTTCTCCGACGTCCGACCCGAGGACCTGATCAAGTTCGGGCTCATCCCGGAGTTCATCGGCCGCCTACCCGTGGTGGGCACGGTCTCCCAGTTGGAGGTCGAGGCGCTGGTCAAGATCCTCGTGGAACCCAAGAACGCGCTCATCAAGCAGTACCAGCGACTGTTCGAGTTCGAGGACATCGAGTTGGACGTGACCGACGACGCGTTGATGGCCATTGCCGAACACGCCCTCGAGCGGGGAACGGGTGCCCGCGGCCTGCGGGCCATCCTCGAGGAGGTCCTCCTCGACGTGATGTACGAACTGCCCGGTGACGACGAGGCGGGCCGGGTGCTGGTCGACCTCGAGACGGTGCAGGGGCATTCGGCGCCGACGGTGCTACCCCGCGGGGCCGAGCGTCCCGACCGCGCCGCGTCCTGACCGACCTCCCCGAGCCCGGGTCGTCGAGAGCATGACCGGATCCTCCGTCCACGACCTGCGGAGCGCCCTGCGCTTCCTGGATCGCCACGTCAACCTGGAGGCGGCCGCTGGTCGCATCCATGGTCTGAGCCTGGACGCCATGCGTGGCCTGGTCGGGGTGATGGGCGAGCCGCAGGCCGACGTCCGGACGGTGCACGTGACCGGCACCAACGGCAAGGGTTCGGTATCGGCGATGGTCTCGTCGCTGCTGGCCGCCGCGGGGCTCCGGGTCGGCGGGTACTCGAGTCCGCACGTGGACACGGTCCGCGAGCGCCTGACCATGGACGGTGAGCTGATCTCCGAGGAGGCGTTCATCGACCTGGTGGCCGACCTCGAGCGGTACGCGGGAGCGGCTCCCGAGCAGCCCTCCTACTTCGAGTTGCTGACCGCCGCGGCCCTCCTGTGGTTCAACAACGAGGCGGTGGATGCTGCAGTGGTCGAGGTCGGGCTGCTCGGGAGGTACGACGCCACCAACGTCATCGATTCGGACGTGTCGGTGGTGACCAACATCGGTCGGGACCACACCGACGGCACCGGCGACTGGCGGCGGGACGTGGCCGCCGAGAAGGCCGGCATCATCCGGGCCGGCCGGCCCCTGGTGCTGGGGGAGACGTCGATCGAACTCCGGGAGGTGTTCGTCGCCGAGGCACCGGATCCGCTGTTGGAGCGGGGCGTGGACTTCGGGGTGCGATCGTCGGAGCGGGCCGTGGGCGGGCAGTTGATCGACCTGTGGACGCCGGCCGGGGATCACGCCGAGGTGTTCCTCGGGATGCACGGCGACCACCAGGCCGACAACGCGGCGGTGGCCCTGACCGCGGCCGAGGCATTCCTCGGTGCGCCGCTGGGCGACGAGGTGGTTCTCGAGGGGTTTGCGTCGGTCCGGGTGCCGGGTCGGCTCGAGGTGGCGTGCGCCGAACCACTGGTCGTGCTGGATGGGGCCCATAATCCCGATGCGGTCCGGGCCCTGGCCGCGTCGGTGCCCGACGTCTTCCCGGCGGCCCGACGGATCGTGGTCATGGGGTGCCTCGGACCCCGGGAACCGGCCGAGGTATTCGACGAACTGGTGGCCCTGGCCCCGGATCTCGTGGTGGCGTGCACGGCGCCCTCACCCCGGGCATTGGCGGCCGCGGACCTGGCCGCCCTGGCCCGACAGCGGCACATGGACGTCGAGGTGGTGGTCGACGCGGTGGACGCCGTGCGTCTCGCCGTCTCGGTGGCCGACGAGGCCGACGTGGTCCTGGTGACCGGGTCGTTCTACGTGTTGTCGGCAGCGCGGGAGGCCCTCGCCGGCCTCGACGGGCCGTAGCCTGCCGGCCATGAACCGAACCCTCGTCATCTGCAAGCCCGACGCCGTCGAACGTGGCCTCGTCGGGGAGATCGTCTCCCGATTCGAGCGGAGGGGCCTGACCATCGCGGCGGCCGAACTCCGCCTGCTCGACGCCGACACGTTGGCCCGACACTACGAGGAGCACGTCGGCAAGGGCTTCTACGACGACCTGGTGGCGTTCATGTCCCGGTCGCCGGCCATGGTGCTGGTCGTCGAGGGTCCGGAGGATACGTTCGCCGTGGTCCGGACGATGATGGGGACCACCAACCCGGTCGAGGCGGCGCCGGGCACCATCCGGGGCGACTTCGGCCTCGTGATGACCGAGAACCTGGTCCACGGTTCAGACTCCAACGAGTCCGCTGAGCGCGAGATCGGCATCTTCTTTCCCACTGCCTGATCGGGTCCGGTTCGGCCCTCCTGATGCCGGTACGACGGCCTGCATGCGGTCAGTGGTCAGATGTGCGCGGAGAGTGGCAAACAGGTGACGGACGCGTTACGTTTCCCGGAGGTCCGGCGCCCGTCGCCGCGGACCTGATCCGTCCGCTGGCCACCCGCGGGCGGGTCGACCGATCCGACGAACCACGGAGCCACCCGGGTGATGGCTGACTACCCAGATCACCCGGGCCGACAGGCCCGACGGCCCGTACTCGGGTCGAGGGACATCGCGGTCGACCTCGGTACGGCCAACACCCTGGTCTCGGTCCGGGGCGAGGGCATCGTCCTGGCCGAACCGTCGGTGGTGGCCGTGAATGCGCTGGACGGGACCCTCCTGGCCGTCGGCGACGAGGCCAAGCGGATGATCGGCCGGACCCCGGACCACATCCGAGCCGTCCGGCCCCTCAAGGACGGCGTCATCGCCGACTTCGAGGTCTGCGAGAAGA
>CAYWBE010000019.1:0-15557 GCA_964456295.1 uncultured Candidatus Nemicrothrix sp. | reverse complement strand
GGGTACCGGGGGGCACCGCGGTGGCCGCCGTCGAGTCGGCCCGGGCGCTGGCCGATCGCACCGACGTCGACCTGGTGGGCCTGTCGGCCCGCCACCGGAGCGGTGACGTCCCCGGGCTGCTGGTGGGCCCCGACGGCCGTCCGGTCCTGGAGGTCGTCGGTTCCAGGCTGCCCCGCCCCCTCCTGTACGAGTCGTGGCACCGCATCGGCCGGCCCCGGGTGGACCGTTCGGCCGGACGGCCCGACGTGGTGCACGCCTCGGGCGGCGCCGTCCCGGCCACCCGGGCGCCGCTGGTGGCCACCGTCCACGACGTGGCCTGGCGCCACCACCCCGAGGCGGCGACCCGACGCGGTCGACGGCTGTTCGAGGGCTGGCTGGCCGATGCCCGCCGGGCCGACCGCATCGTCTGCCCGTCGGAAGCCACCCGCCGCGACCTCCGGGACGCCGGGCTGGACGGTGACCGGATCCGGGTGGTGCCCCTCGGGGTGGCTCCGGCCGGGGCCGATCCCGACCGGGCGGCCGCCCTCCGGGCCCGCCACGGGCTGGACGGCCCGTTCGTGCTGTGGGTCGGCACGCTCGAGCCACGCAAGAACCTCGACCGCCTGGTGGCCGCCCTGTCGGCGTCCCGACGGCTGGCCGACGTGCCCCTGGTGCTGGTGGGGCCAGAGGGCTGGCGGACCGACGTGGCCACCACGGTGGCCCCCCTGGGGGACCGGGTGGTGGTCGCCGGGGCCGTCGACGAGGCCGACAAGCAGGCCTGGTACGAGGCGGCCGACGTCTTCTGTCTGCCCAGCCTGCACGAGGGGTTCGGCCTGCCGGTGCTGGAGGCCATGGCCCACGGGACGCCGGTGGTGACCTCGTCGGGGACGGCCACCGCCGAGGTGGCCGGTGACGGGGCCGTCCTGGTGGACCCGACCGACGTCGCCGGGATCGCCGAGGCCCTGGCCGGCGTGCTGGCCGACCCCGACGCCGCTTCCCGCCTCGGTGCGGCCGGTCGGGCCCGGGCCGCGGCCCGCCCCTGGTCGCGGACCGCCGAGGGCCTGGTCGACGTCTACCGGGAGGTGGCCCGGTGACCGCCGGCCGTTCCGGTCCGGCCCGCATCGGGGTCGACCTGCTCTGGCTGGTGCCGGGAGACGTGGGTGGCAGCGAGGAGTACGCGGTGCGCACCCTGCTGGCCTACGCGGCCCACGGGCCCGCCGACGTCCGCCCGGTGGTCCACTGCACGACCGCCACGGCCGACGCCCACCCCGACCTGGGACGCCTGCTCGACGTGGAGGCGTGTCCGGTCGACAACCGTCGGCGGGCCCGACGGATCCTGGCCGAGACCACGTGGCTGGCCTCGCGGACCGGGCGGTGCGACGCCGTCCACCACGTGGGGGGCCGGATGCCGGCCCGTACCGCCCGACCGGCCGCGGTGACCGTCCACGACCTCCAGCCGCTCGACCATCCGGAGCACTTCTCGCCGGTGAAGCGGGCCTACCTGTCCCGGGCGCTGCCCCGCTCCATCCGGCGGGCCGACGTGGTGGTCGCCGTGTCCGACGCCGTGGGCCGCCAGGTGGTGGACCGGTTCGGCGTGGCGCCCGACCGGGTGGCCGTGGTGTCCTCGGGCGTCGCCCCGCCGGCCGCCGCCGCCCACCCCACCGGGCCGCCCACCATCCTGTATCCCGCCGTCACCCACCCCCACAAGCGCCACGTGCTGCTCGTCGAGGCCTTCCACCGGTTGGCCGGGCGCCATCCCGAGGTGCGCCTCGTGCTCACCGGTGGGGCCGGCCGGGCCGAACAGGCCGTCCGGGAGGCCGTGGACGCCGGACCGCACGCCGACCGGATCCTGCGAACCGGTCGGATCCCCGCCGAGGACCTGGCCGCCCGGCTGGCCGCGGCGACCGTGGTGGCCTTCCCGTCGGCCTACGAGGGCTTCGGCATCCCGGTGGTGGAGGCCATGGCGTCCGGGGTGGCGGTGCTGGTGGCCGACGGGACGCCGGCCGCCGACCTGGCCGGCGGGGACTCGGTGGTGCCGGCCGCCGCCGGCCCGGACGGCTGGGCCGACCGGATCGAACGACTGCTCGTCGACGACGGCCACCGGCGCTCCCTGGTCGACCGGGGCCGCAACCGGGCCACCGCCCACACCTGGGAGGCCTCGGCGGCCGCCCTGGAGCGGGCCTGGCGGCTCCTCCTGGACGCCGGGCGGGGGACCTGACCGTGCGACTCCTCGTCCTCACCCCGCACCTCCACCCCGACACGGCGCCCACCGGCGTCGTGGTCTCGGCCATCGTGGACGGCCTGACCACCGGGGGCCACGACGTGCACGTGGTGACGACCCTGCCCTGGTACCGCGAGCACCGGGTCGAGGATGGTTGGCGGGGCCGGCTGGTCCGTCGGGGTACCCACGGGGCGGCGACGGTCACCCGCCTCCACCCCTTCCCGACCGACAAGGGCAACCTGGTGGCCCGTGCCCTGGGCTTCGTGGGCCTCACCGGCCTGGCCACGGTGGCCGGCCTGGCCACCCGGGGTCCGTTCGACGGCGTGGTCGCCGTCTCCCCGCCCCTGACCTTCGGGGCTGCCGGGTGGCTGCTGGCCCGACGGCACCGCTGCCCACTGGTGTTCAACGTGCAGGACGTCTTCCCCGACGTGGCCGTCGAGGTGGGGGCCATCCGGTCCCGGCGGGCCATCGGCTTCTTCCGGTGGCTGGAACGGGCCACCTACCGCCGGGCCGATGCCGTGACCGTCCTGTCCGACGACCTGGCGGCCAACGTGTCGGCCAAACTGGACGGCCCCGACGGTCGCCCGCTGGTCCGGGTGGTGCCCAACTTCGTGGACGTGGCGACCGTGCGTCCCCTCGACCGGATGACCGCCTACCGCGAAGAGCACGGCCTGGGCGACCGGACGGTGGTCATGTACGCCGGCAACCTGGGCCACTCCCAGTCGCTGGACCTGCTGGTGGCCGCCGCCGACCACCACCGGGACCGCCCCGACCTCGTCTACGTGGTGAACGGGGGAGGGGTGCGGGCCGCCGAACTCCACCGGGCTGCGGCCACCCGCTCCAACCTGGTGGTGGTGGACTACCAGCCCCCGGAACGGGTGCCCGAGGTGCTGGCCAGCGCGGACGTCCACGTGGTGCCGCTGCGGGCCGGGCTGGGGGCCTCCAGCGTGCCGTCCAAGACCTACTCGGCCCTGGCCGCCGGCCGGCCGGTGATCGCGTCGATCGACGGGGACACCGAGGTGGCCCGCGTGGTCCTCGGGGCGGGAGCCGGCCTGGCCGTCCCACCCGACGATGCCGGGGCCCTGATCGGCGCCGTCGAGGCCCTGGCCGACGATCCCGACGGCCGGGCCCGGATGGGGGCGGCGGGCCGCCGCTGGGCCGAGGCCTGGCGCTCGCCCGAACAGATCGCCGCCACGTATGCCGACCTGGTGGCCGAGCTGGCCGCCGGGCCGACCGGCGGGCTGGCCGGTGGTGCCCGCTGACCGATGATCTGGCGGGGTGCGCCGGTATCCTCGGCGGCCATGGCACGTGGAGATTCAGCGAGCAAGGTCGCGCGCGCCGCCCGGGCGGGAGCCTCCGGTGGCACCGGCGAACGACGCAAGGTCGGCTTTCCGGCGATGGTCGCTCTGGTGGTCGTCCTCGGCGCCCTCCTGGTCTTCTGGGCACGTACCGACCGCGAGGCCACCTCGGCCCCGCGGGTCGGCGACCACTGGCACTCGGTGTACGACGTGTACGTCTGCGACACCTTCCGTTCCAAGATCGTGGTGGAGACCGACCCCAACGGCATCCACACCCACGGTGACGGGCTGATCCACGTCCACCCGTTCAACAAGCTGGCCTCCGGTCGCGACGCCACCCTCGGCCAGTTCTTCGCCGCCTTCGGTGGTTCCATCGACGACGAGTCGCTCACCCTGGACACCGGCGAGACGGTGACCGAGGGCTTCGACTGCGGTGGCTCCCCGGCCGTGATGAAGGTGGCCCGCTTCGACGCCGACGACCTGGACCGCGATCCCGAGATCCTCACCGAGGACGTGGCCGACATCCGGTTCCTCAAGAACCGGGAGGCGTTCACCATCGCCCTGGTGCCCGAGGCGGTCGATCCCCCGGCACCCCGGGCCGAACGGATGTCGTTCCTCGACATCGTCGACCCGATCCGCCTGCAGTCGGACTCCCCGACGCTGGCCCCCACGACGACCACCGCGGACTAGCCGGTCGGGCCGTGCAGGCCGTCGTCCTCGTCGGAGGGTTCGGAACCCGCCTGCGTCCGCTGACCGCGGACCGGCCCAAGCAGATGCTGCCGGTCGTGGACCGGCCCATGATCGAACACGTGGTGGCCCACCTGGCCGCCCACGGCATCACCCGGGTGGTCCTGTCGCTCGGCTTCCGACCGGAGGCGTTCCTGGAGGCCTATCCGGACGGCACCTGCGTCGGCCTGCCCGTCCACTACGCGGTGGAGCCCGAACCGCTGGACACCGCCGGAGCGGTGCGCTTCGCGGCGGCCGACGCCGGGATCGGCGACACCTTCCTGGTGCTCAACGGCGACGTCCTGACCGACCTGGACGTGACGGCCGTGGTCGACGACCACCGGACCGCCGGGGCGCTGGCCACCATCGCCCTGACCGAGGTCGACGATCCGTCGCGCTACGGCGTGGTGAGCCTGGCCGACGACGGGCCCCACGGGGGCCGGGTGGTGGGATTCGTCGAGAAGCCGTCGCCCGCCGAGGCGCCGTCCCGGTGGATCAACGCCGGGACCTACGTGCTGGAACCCGAGGTGCTGGACCGGATCCCGGCCGGTCGCCGGGTCTCCATCGAACGCGAGGTGTTTCCCGACCTGGCCGCCGACCGGCGCCTGCGGGGGGTCCGCTCGGACGCCTACTGGCTGGACACCGGCACGCCCGAGGCCTACCTGCGGGCCCAGTCGGACCTGCTGGACGGGACGCGTGGCCGCCTCGACCCGGTGGACCCGACCGCCCGGGTGCACGACGGGGCCACCGTGGAACGCACGGTGCTGCGGCCCGGAGCCTCCGTGGGCCCCGGGGCGACGGTGTGTGATGCTGTCCTCATGGACGGGGCGGTGGTCGAGGCCGGAGCGGTGGTCCACCGGTCGGTGCTGGGCCCCGGGTCACGGGTCGGTCGGGGAGCCACGGTCACCGGAGAGACCCTGGTCGGAGCCGGCCGGGTGGTGCCCGCCGATGCCGTCCTGGACGGGGCACGCGTGCCCGACGGGGCCTGAGCCATGGCCGTGCTGGTCACCGGTGGCGCGGGCTACATCGGCAGCCACACCGCGGTGGCCCTGCATGGGGCCGGACGACGGGTGGTCCTGCTGGACGACCTCTCCAACTCCTCGGAGCGGGCCGTGGACGCCGTGCGGGCCCTGGTGGGCGCCGACGTCGAGTTCGTGCGGGGCGACGCGGCCGACGTCGACCTGGTCTCGTCGACCATCGCCGGGCACGACGTCGACGAGGTGGTGCACTTCGCGGCGTTCAAGTCGGTGTCCGAGTCGGTGGACCGCCCGGTGGACTACTTCCGCAACAACATGGGTTCGCTGGTCGGGGTGGTGGAGGCCATGGCGGCCACCGGGGTGCGGCGGCTGGTCTTCTCGTCGTCGTGCACCGTCTACGGCGAACCCGACGAGGTGCCGGTCACCGAGGCCTCGCCCACCGGGGCGGCCAACCCCTACGGCTGGACGAAATTGCACGGCGAGCAGTTCCTGGACCAGGTGGCGGCCGCCGGGGTGCTCGACGTGATGCTGCTGCGGTACTTCAACCCGGTGGGGGCCCACCCGTCGGGGACCATGGGCGAGGACCCGAACGGGATCCCCGAGAACCTCGTTCCCTTCCTCATGCAGGTGGCCGCCGGCCGCCTGGACCGGCTCCGGGTGTTCGGGGGCGACTACGACACGCCGGACGGTTCGGCGGTGCGCGACTACCTCCACGTGATGGACCTGGCCGACGGTCACGTGGCTGCCCTGGACGCCCTCGGGGCGAACCCGGGGTGTACGGCCGTGAACCTGGGGACCGGCCGGGGCCACTCGGTGCTCGAAGTGGTGGCGGCCGCCGAACGGGTGCTGGGCCGACCCGTGCCCCACGAGGTGGTGGGTCGTCGGCCCGGCGACGTGTCCCGGATCTGGGCCGGAACCGACCTGGCCGAGCAGCTGCTGGGATGGACGGCCACCCGGGACCTCGACCAGATGCTGGCCGACCACTGGCGCTGGCAGGAGGCCCACCCCGACGGGTTCGGGGCCTGATCGACCCCCGCTCGCGGGAACTGGCCCGGGGAACCGGGCCTCGGGAATCAGGTCAGCGGAACAGGTCGTCGGCGGGGTCCCGGACCACGTCGGCCACCACGCCACCGTCGCCGAACCACGTGGGGTCGATGCCCCGGACCACGGCCACCGGCACGCCGGAGGCCTTGCCCATCACCAGTTCGGCCGCCGCGGCGATCTCGTCCACCACGGCCACCTCGGTGACCTGCAGCTCCCGGCCCAGGGCGTCGGTCGTGCCCCGCAGGTCGACCACCGGCCGCAGCCCGGCCGAGCCGATGGCCACGTCGGTCACGCCCCGCCGCCACGGGCGACCGAACGTGTCGCTGACCACCACGGCCACGTCGATGCCGAAGCGGTGGGTGACGGCATCGCGGATCCGTCGGGCCGACCGGTCGGAGTCCACGGGCAGCAGGGCGGCCTGCCCCTCCTCCACGTTGGACAGGTCGATGCCGGCGTTGGCGCACACGAACCCGTGCTCGGTCTCGCTGATCACCAGGTCGCCGCGCCGGCGCAGCACCCGGACCGACTCGCGTTCGACCAGCGGCTTGTGGCCGACCTCGGGGTCCACGTCGACCAGCCGGCCCTCGGCCTTGGACACCACCTTCTGGGTGACCACCAGCACGTCGCCGTCCAGCAGGCCACACTGCCGGCCCTCGTCGGAGCCGCCGTCGGGGGACGGGGCGTCCAGGGCCGTGGCGGCCTCCATGATGAGGGCCGCCAGGTCGTCGCCCGGTCGGACCTCGCCCATGCCGGTCACCGGAAGGATGGTCAGCGGGCCGCTCATCGTCGGTCGCCCGTCGCCACCCCGACCGAGAGGATGGTCCGGCAGAGGTCGGTGGCCACGTCCACGTCGTCCATGATCGTCGGGGTGACCACGCAGGCCATGCCCTCGGCCTCCACGGCGTCGGCCAGGTCGGCGTCGGCCTCGTCGACCACCAGCGTGGCGGCCAGGTCCCGGTAGAGGCGGGCCACGCCGACCACCGAGGGTTCATGGCCCAGTTCCCGGAGCATCCGCTCGGCGGGCCCCTTGAGCGCCGCACCGGCCACGATGGGCGACACGGCCACCACGTCGTCCCGTCGGGCGGCCAGTGCCTCGCCGATGCCGGGCACGGCGACCACCGGCCCGATGGAGACGATGGGGTTGGAGGGCGCCACCACCACGGTGGACGCCGAGGCGATGGCGTCCAGCACGCCGGGCCCCGGGCGGGAGCGTTCAGCCCCCTCGAACCGGACGGCCGAGACGGCGACGTCGTGGCCGAGGCCCACGAAGTAGTCCTGGAAGCCGACCTCGGTGCCGCCGTCCAGGGTGACCATGGTGGCCACCCGGTCCTCGGTCATGGGGAGCAGTCGGACCTCGATGCCCCACGCCCCGGCGATCTCGGCGGTGACCTCGGCGAGGCCCGCGCCGTCGGCCAGCCGGCCCGTGCGGTGGAGGTGGGTGCCGAGGTCCCGGTCGCCGAGCCGGAACCACGTGGGGCCGCCGAGGTGTCCGAGGGCGTCCATGGCCTGCCACGTCTCGCCGGCCAGCCCCCAGCCGGTTGCCGGGTTCACCGCACCGGCCAACGTGTAGGTCACGGTGTCCAGGTCGGGGCACACGGCCAGCCCGTGGAGGACCACGTCGTCGGCCGTGTTCACGATGGCCGTGACGTCGGCCGGTGGCACGGCCCGCACCATGCCGTTCAGGAGGCGGGCGGCACCCACTCCGCCGGCCAGGACGGTGATCACCGGTTCAGGAAAGCGTCCGGAGGCGACCCTCGAGGAGGGCCACGTCGGCGTCGACCATCATCTCGACCAGTTCCACGAAGCCGACGGTGGGTCGCCATCCGAGGTGCTCGGCGGCCCGGGAACCGTCGCCCACCAGCAGGTCCACCTCGGCCGGGCGGTAGAACCGCTGGTCGACCACCACGTGCTGTTCCCAGTCGAGGCCCACCCGGGCGAAGGCGGCCTGGCAGAACTCCCGGACGGTGTGGGTCTCGCCGGTGCACACCACGAAGTCCTCGGGCTCGTCCTGCTGGAGCATCCGCCACATGGCGTCCACGTAGTCGCCGGCGAAGCCCCAGTCCCGCTTGGCGTCCAGGTTGCCGAGCCGCAGTTCGTCCGCCTGGCCCAGGGCGATCTGGGCCGCCCCGTGGCTGATCTTGCGGGTGACGAACTCCAGGCCCCGGCGGGGGCTCTCGTGGTTGAAGAGCATCCCCGAGCAGGCGTGCAGCCCGTAGCTCTCCCGGTAGTTCACGGTGATCCAGTGCCCGTAGACCTTGGCCACCCCGTAGGGGCTCCGCGGGTGGAACGGCGTGGACTCGGTCTGGGGGACCTCCTGGACCTTGCCGAACATCTCACTCGAGCTGGCCTGGTAGAAGCGGATCCCGGGATCCACCAGGCGGACGGCGTCCAGCAGGCGGGTCACCCCGAGGGCCGTCGTCTCGCCGGTCAGCACGGGCTGGCCGAACGAGGTCTGGACGAAGGACTGGGCGGCCAGGTTGTAGACCTCGTCGGGTCGGTGCTCCCGGAGGGCTTCGACCATGGACAGCTGGTCCAGCAGGTCGCCGGAGTGGAACTCGACGCGGTCCATGAGGTGGGCGATGCGTTCGTAGTTGACCGTGGAACTCCGACGGACCATGCCGACCACCTCGTAGCCCAGGCCCAGCAGGTGCTCGGCGAGGTAGGAGCCGTCCTGGCCGGTGATGCCGGTGATCAGGGCCCGCCGGGTCGGCGTGCCGCCTGTCGGGCCGGTCGACGGGTCGGCCACCGGGTCGGCCTCGGGGTCAGTCATGGGACCAGTGTGCCGGAGACCGCTCCCGAAGGCGCCGTCGCCAGTCGGCCAGCAGGTCGGCCAGGGTCTGCTCCAGGCCGATGTGGGGCGTCCAGCCGGTGTCGTGGTGGATGCGGGCCGGGTCGCCCCGGAGGTCGGGGAGGTCGGTGGGCCGGTGGAGGGCCGGGTCGTCCTCGAGGCGCATGGGTCGCTCGGCCATGGACACCAGCAGGTCGGCCACGTCCCGGACGGCCAGGGACGTGCCGGTGCACACGTTGTAGGCGGCACCCGCCGTCCCGTCGACGGCCAGGCAGCGGTAGGCCCGGACGACGTCGCGGACGTCGGTGAAGTCGCGGCGGGCCTCGAGGTTGCCGACGGCGACCACGTCGGCGCCGGTCAGTTCGTTGGCGGCGATCCGTGCGGCCAGGGCCGAGCACACGAAGCGGTCGTCCTGGCCGGGACCCAGGTGGTTGAACGCCCGGACCCGGACGACGTCCTGGTGGTGGCCGAGGAAGGCCTGGAGGGCGATGAGGTCGGCCGCCGCCTTGCTGGCGCCGTAGGGGGAGACCGGCCGGAGGGGAGCGTCCTCGCCGATCGGCAGGTCGGCCGGGCCGACGATGCCGTACAGGTCGGCGCTGCTGACCGTGACGACCCGGCGGACGCCGTGGTGGCGGGCCGCGGTTAGCACGTTCAGCGTCCCCTCGGCGTTGGCCCGCAGGGTGCCCGTCGGATCGTCCCATGAGCCGCCCACGTCGGCCTGGCCGGCCAGGTGGTACACGACCTCGGGTGCCGCGGCGGCCATCTCGTGGTCCAGGCCCGCCGGATCGCCCAGGTCGGCGCCTCCGCTGGCCCGGTCGGTGGCCGTCACCTCGTCGCCTGCGGCCTCCAGGTGGGCGACCAGGTGGCCCCCGACGAAGCCCGCGGCACCGGTGACCAGTGCCCTCATCGGCGGATCGTTCCGGCTGGGTCCACCGACGCATCGTAGGAGGCGTCGGACTCCGGGTGCGGGCCCGGTGGGGGGCCGATCGGGGCCGGGGACGTGGAAGTAGTCTCGGCGGCACCGTGGACGCCGCCTCCCCACCTGCCAGCGGCCTGCCCGGCCCCCGGGCCTCGTCGGCCCCCGTGCTGGCCGTCGTCGTGGTGGACGACGACGCGCCGGCCCTCGAGGCGGTCCTGACCGGCCTGGCCTCCCAGGACCATGCCCGGACCGACGTCCTGGTGGTCGACGTGCGCGCCGTGGAGGATCCGCCAGCGGAGGGGCCGCCGGGGGAGGGCCAGTCGCTGGTCGATCGGGTGGGCCGGATCGTCCCGGCGTCGTTGGTCGTGCGGGCCCCCGCAGCCGACGGCGAGGGAGCCGCGGTGGCCGCCGGACTCCGGGCCCGGGCGGCTGCCCAGCCTCCGCTGCGCGAGCCCCGGTTCCTGCTCTTCGTCCCCGGCCAGGTGGTGCTGGGCGACACCGCGGTGCGCCGTCTGGTGGAGCGTGCGCTGGAGGCCAACGCCGCGGTGGTCGGCCCCAAGGTGGTCGGCCCGACCGGGGCACTGGAGGAGACGGGCTGGTGGTTCGACGGCCTCGCCACGCCGGTTCCCGTCGTCCCGGTGGCCGAGGTCGACCAGGGACAGCACGACACCGACCGGCAACCCGATGCCGTGGCCGGTGCCGCCTGGATGGCCCGGGCCGACCTGTTCGACGAGATCGGTGGCATCGACCCCGGTGGGCCCGACGGGACCGGCCACCTCGGGTTCTGTCGGCGGGCCCGGGCCGCGGGGGCGTCGATGGCCGTGGTGCCCGCCGCGGTGGCCCGGCGGGTCGGCGTCCCGGTGGCCGATCGGCACCCCCCGGAGGTGGTGCGGCCGAGGTTCCGGCTGCGGGAGGCGTTGGCGTCGACCCCCGCCCGGATGGCCTGGCTCCTGCCCGTCCTGGCCGTGGGGACCGTCGCCGGGGTCGTCCACGGTGTGTCCACGGGACGGTTCCGCCACGTCCGTGGCCTGGTCGCCGCGTGGCCGTGGAACCTCCGGAGGCTCGGTTCGGCCCGTCGACGACCCGCCGGTCACCTCCCCGGTGGGGCGGCGTCGACCGACGACCAGCCGGGGCTGGGGCGGCGCACGTCACCGACGTCGGACCTCCGGCGGGTGGTCACCGGCCGGGACCTGGTCGGCGAGGACGGCTCGGAGGTCCTCCGTCGGTTGAACGGTGCCTTCGGGTCGGTGTTCGGCCCGGGTGGGCTGGCCATGATCATCGCCGCGGTGGTCCTGGGATTCGGTTCCCGCTCCCTGGTGGCCGACGGGATGCCCGTGGTGGGTCGACTGCAGCGCCTGCCCGAGGTGCCGGGTGACCTGGTGGCCGCCTGGTGGGCCGGTTGGCGGTCCACCGGGATGGGGACCACCGGCTCGGGACCCGACGGCCTGGCCCTCATCGGCCTGCTCGTCGGCTGGTGGCCGGGATCGGCGGGATCGGCCTGGACGGTGCTCGTCCTGGGGGCCTTCGCCGTGGGCGCCGTCGGCATGTGGCGCCTGGTCCGTCCGGTCGGTGGCGGCCGTTCACGGGCCGTGGCCGTGCTGGTCTACCTGGCGGTCCCCATTCCCTACGACGCGCTCCGTGGAGGACGGCTGGCGCCGCTGGCCGCCTTCGCCGTGATGCCCTGGGTGGCCCGACGCCTGGCTGGTGCCCAGGCCATGGCGCCCTACGGGATCCGGGGCGGGGAGCCCGGCCCGGGTACCCGACTCCGCGGCCTGTGGGCCGACGTGCTGGTCACCGCCCTGATGGTGGTGGCCGTCGTGGCCATCGACCCGGTCCTCGTGGTTCCCGTCGCCCTGGTCGCCGTGGGGCTGGTGGTGGGCACCGTCCTCTCGGGGAGTTCGGACGGCCTGGGTCGGCTGGCGGTGGTGGTCGGGTGCGGGTCGGCCCTGGCTGCCCTGGTCCACCTCCCGGTGGCGCTCGCCGTGGCCGGGGCCACCGGCGGGGGCTGGTGGAACTGGTGGGGTGGGGTGTCGGACGGGGGTTGGGGAGATACCGGTTCGATCGGCCTGTCCGGGGTCATCTCGCTGACCACCACCGGCGACGGGTCGGTGGCTTCCGTGGCGCTGTTCGTCCTCCCGGTGCTGGCGTTGTGGAGCGCCCGGGGCCGGCACCTCTCGGTGGTCGTGCGGGCGTGGTTCGTGGCCGTCGCCGGAGCGGGCGTGCTGGTGGCCGTCGACCAGGGGTGGCTGGGCGGTAGCGGGATCCTGCGGTCGCTGGACCCGGCGGTCCTGCTGGTGCCGGTCGCCCTCGGCCTGGCCTGGGCGTCGGCCGCCGGGGTGGCCGGCCTGGGTGCGGACCTGGCCCACCTGGCCGGCCAGGTCCAGGTCGGTCGGGGTGTCCGCCTGGTGCGCAACGGGCTCCTGGGCGTCGTGGTGGCCGGGCTCACCGTCGGGGCGCTTCCCGTGCTGGCCGGGTCGTTCGCCGGCGACTGGGGGGTGCCCCGCCACGACCTGGCCTCGGCCATCCCGGGGATCGGTCCCCGACTGGGGGACCGGGACGTGGCCCCCGGTGGCGACGCCCGGGTGCTCTGGATCGGCGACCCACTGGTACTGCCGGCGGTCGGGGTCCCGCTCGTCGAGGCCGACGACCGGGTCGGGACGCTCGGCGGCCTGGCGTTGGCCGTGACCGACGGCCGGCCCGACCTGTCGGACCAGTGGGCCCCGGGCACCACCGACGGCCTCTCGTCACTGCGGGACTCGCTGGCCGGTGCCATCGACGGCGCCACCCATCGACTGGGCGCCGAGCTGGGGCGGTGGGGGGTGGCCCGGGTGGTGGTCGTCGAGCGGTCGGCACCGGTGCCCGGCCCGGCGGTCGTCCGTCCGGTGCCCGACCGCCTCACCGAGGTGCTGGCCCGACAGCTGGACCTCCAGCGGGTCGAGGCGGTCAACCGGGCGGTGACCATGTACCGCAACACCGCGGTGGAGGCCCCGTACTCGGTGGTTCGCGACCGGAACCGGCGGGTCGTCCCGGCCACCGTGGCCCGGCTGACGCTCACCCGCTGGGCCGTCAAGGCGCCGGCCGACGGTGCCCTCCGATGGATGGTCGGCCCCGATGACCGCTGGGAGGTCCGGGTGGACGACCGGCCGGCCCGGGTGCTGGCCGCCGGACAGGACCACGGGGTGGCCGACCGGCCCTCGGTCAGGGTGGCCACCGGGAGCGTGGCCGACTTCGAGGTCGACGACCTGCTGGTGGGTAGGCGGTGGCTGCAACTGGTGTCGGTGGGGGCGCTGGTGCTCCTGGCCAGTTGGGCCCGGACCTCGCGGGACGCCGCCCGCCGCCGACCGGGGGAGCGACCGGGGGAGGTCACGCAGTGATCGCGGCACGTGGTCCGGCCATCGTCGTGATCGGTGCCCTGGTGGCCATGGCGGCCGCCCTGTCGTCGGGTCCGTCCGACGAGGTCGGCGCCGAGGACCGGCCGGAGGCGAGGTCGGCGGCCTCGCTCGACGGCGGGTCGACCGCGTTGTGGTTCTGTGCCGGACCCACCGCCGAGCTGGACGGGATCGGGGACCGGGTCGTCGAGGTGGTGGGCATCTCGGCGTCGGCCACCGAGGGGCGGGTGACGGTGGTCGACGAGGGCGGTCGGGCCGTGGAGCGGGCCTTCCGGGTCGATGCCGGTGAACGACTGGAGGTACGGCCGGGACAGTTCGTGCCCGGTGCCCGGTACGCCGGGGTGACCGTCGAGGTCCGGGGCGGCGCCGCGGTGGTGGGCCAGGTCACCACCGGACCGGACGGCACGGATCGTCGAGCGTGTACGACGCGGGCTGCTTCGGCCTGGGTCGTGCCGTGGGCGACCACGGCACGACCGGGGAACCGGGCCTGGATCCTGCTGCACAATCCGTTCCGGGCCGCCGCAGTGGCCGACCTGCGGTTCGTCGGCGACATCGGTCGTCGGGAGACGCTGGATTCCCAGGGCGTGGTCGTGCCGGGCCGCTCCGTGGTGGCCTACGACGTGACCGGACGGATCGCCGATTCGGAGGTGGTCTCGACCACCGTCGACGTCCGGGTCGGTCACCTGGTGGTGGCCCGGCTCCAGATCTCCGACGGGTCGGGGCCACAGGCCACCCGCGGCATCGACCTCGCTCCCGGGGTACCCGAACAGGCCTCCAGGGCCTTCGTGCCCGGGGTGGCCCGGTCGGGAGCGGCGGCCGGGGGTTCGGCCGTGGTGGTGGTGAACGCCGGGTTGGAACCGGTGGAGGCCGAGGTGGTGGTCCGTACGGCAGCCGGCGACGTCCCCGTCGAGCCGTGGCGCCTGGTGCTGCGGGCCGGTCAGCGCCATGCGGTGGCCCTCGACGATGGTCGCCTCGACGGGATCGGCGCCTTCGGGGTGGAGGTCCGGACGGTCGATGCCCGCCCGGTGGCCGCCTCGGTGGTGCAGCGGGCCGATGACGGTGCCGGTGGGCTGGTCGTCCGACCGGCGGTGGCCGTGGCCGCCCGGGGATGGGTGGTCGACCTGGACGACCGCTACGGGGCGACCGACGACGTGCTGGCCGTGCTGAACCCCGCCCCCTCGGGCATCGCCACCATCCAGGTCAAGGTGCTCGCCGGTTCGGCACCCGAGGCGGTGGTCCGGACCATCGAGTTGTATCCGGGGGCCCAGGTGTCGTTCGACCTGGAGGGTGGTCCGCCGGCGGTCCTGGCCGTCGAGGCGACCGCCCCCGTCGTGGTGTCCGTGCACCGCCGGGGTGGCGGGGCGACCACCGGGTCGACGGCCGTCGCGGTGGCTGGCACCGAGGCCCTGCCCGCACCCAGTCGCTGACCGGCTGCTGGTCGGTTGCGGACGGGTCGCCCGTTCAGGACCCGGCGCTGCAGCCGTCGGGGGTGGACCCCGGATCCCGGAGTTCGGCCAACGAACCCCACAGGTGGGTGGCGCTCACCGGACCGACGTGGTGGTCCCGGACCACGCCGACCGCGTCGGCGATCAGGACCATGGGAACGGCGTCGATGGCGTACCGGTCGTGCAGGGCCCGCTGGGTGCCGACCTCGACCTCCTGGACGACGACCTCGCCGCTCTCCAGCGGGGCGGCGGTGGCCATCACCGCACTGCAGGAGTCGCAGGTGGACGACGTGAAGACGGCGACCAGCCAGGCGGCATCGGGATGGGCGAAGTCATCGCGGTCGAGCTGCTCGGGGACCGTCCAGCCGGTCCGGACCGGGGCGTCGGGTCGGCGCCGTTGCACCAGCCGGGCGACGGTGGCTGCGGCGGCGGCCACCACGATGAGGAGGAGGAGGCGGTCCACGGGTCGTCGGGTCGCCGCTCGGGCCGGTCTAGTCGACGGTGGAGGGGTCGCCGACCGGCGGGTCCACCGGGTCGGGCGCAGCATCTGCCGTCGTGGTGGCGTCGGTGGGCCCTGCGGGGTCGGTGGCGGCACCGACAAGTCGGGCCACCTCGTCGCCGCTGATCGTCTCGTGCTCGAGGAGGGAGCGGGCCACCAGGTCCAGGGCGTGGCGGTGGTCGGTCAGCAGCGTCCGACAGCGGGCTTCCTGGTGGACCAGGATCCGCTGGACCTCCTGGTCGATGAGGTGGGCCGTCTCGTCGCTGTAGTCC
>CAYWBE010000018.1:5206-15629 GCA_964456295.1 uncultured Candidatus Nemicrothrix sp. | reverse complement strand
GCTCCCTAGTCTTCGACGCCGACGGTAAGGACTACGTCGACGGCATGGCCAACCTGTGGCTGTGCCAGGTTGGCCACGGTCGCGCGGAGATAGTCGACGCCGTCACCACCCAGATGCACCAGATCGAGGCCTACAACACCTTCGCACCGTTCACCAACGGCCCAGCGGCCCGGGTAGCCGAGATGATCGTGGACCGCTCGCCCCACCCGGACGGACGGACCTTTCTGGGCTGCTCGGGCTCCGAGGCGGTCGACACCGCCCTCAAGTTGGCCCGGCTGATCCAGCAGCGACGGGGCACCGAGGGCCGTCAAATCGTCATCAAGCGCACCAACGGCTACCACGGAACCAACTTCGGTGGGACCTCGGCACAGGGCATCGCCCCCAACCGCGAGGGCTGGGGCGACCTCGTCCCCCACTTCCTGGAGGTCCCCCACGACGACCTGGAGGCAGTGGCGTCGATCTTCGCCGAGCAGGGCGACCGCATCGCCGCTGTGCTGACCGAGCCCCTCCAGGGTGCCGGCGGCGTCTTCCCTCCAGTCGACGGCTATCTCAAGGGCCTTCGTCGCCTATGCGACGACAGCGGGGCGCTGCTGATCTTCGACGAGGTGATCTGCGGATTCGGCCGTACCGGAGAGTGGTTCGGTGCCCAGAGCTTCGGCGTCACTCCCGACATGATCACCTTCGCCAAGGGGGTGACCTCGGGCTACCTACCGTTGTCTGGCGTCGTTGTGTCCCGATCGGTGTGCGACGAACTAGAGGAGGACCCGGGGTTCCTACTGCGGACCGGCTACACCTACTCCGGACACCAAGCATCGTGTGCTGCCGGCGTGGCCAACCTGCAGGTCATGACCGACGAGGGCCTCGACCGACGGGCAAATCACGTCGGCGAGAAACTCCGTGAGGGCTTGAGCGCCCTTCAGGCCGACGGCCTCATCGAGTCATGGCGGGGCATGGGCGCCGTCTACGCCGCTGAGTTGGGTCGTGACTCCATCCCGGTGCGCAACGCCATACTCGACGCCGGGGTCATCGTGCGACCCATCGGGACCTGTCTGGCTATCTGCCCGCCGCTGGTCATTACCGACGACGAAGTTGGACGCATCATCGACACCATGGCCAGCGCCTTGCGCTGACCCATTCGTCAGACCACGAGCACGAGGTTCAGCCCGCGCCCCACGAGAACGTCATCTTCTCCGTCTTCAGAACTGAGAAGACCTCGGTAGACGCCACGCCATCGATGGACCGGAGACGGTCATTGACTAACGACAACAGGGACTCGTTGTCCTCGCACAGGACCTCGGCCAGCACGTCGTAGCGGCCAGCGGTAATCAGCACGTACTCGGCCTCCGGACAAGCCGAAACCGCTGCGGCCACCGTTCTGACATCGCCGGAGACGGTGATCCCGACCATGGCCTGAGTGGTCATACCGAGGCTGAGCGGGTCAGTCACCGCAACCACCTGCATAACTCCCCGATCGATCAGCTTGGTGACCCGCTGACGCACCGCGGCCTGGGACAACCCAACCCTCGGCGCCAGGTCGGTATATGACATCCGACCGTCCACCTGGAGTTCGGTGATGATGGCCCGGTCGACATCGTCGAGCGGGAAGACCTCGCTCGTGGATCGACCCTTGGCACCGACGACTCCACTCATGACGCCTCCGTCACAGGCTCATCTCGGCCATGGCCTCGGTCAGGGCCTGGCGGAGCTTGGCGTTGATTTCCTCGAACTCAGCCGGTCCGGCAATGAGTGGCGGCGAGAGCTGGATGACCGGTTCACCCCGATCGTCAGCACGACAGATCAGACCGAGATCCAGCAGACGGTTGGACAGGAAGCCCCGGAGCAGATGCTCCCGCTCGTCATCGCTGAATGACTCCCGACTTTCACGGTCCCGAACCAGTTCGATGCCGTAGAAGTAGCCGGCACCACGGATGTCCCCGATAATCGGCAAATCGGCCAGGTTGTCCAGCGCGGCGCGGAAGGCCACTTCATTGGCCTGGACATGGTCGATGATCCCCTCGTCGGCGAAGACCTTGAGGTTGGCCAGTGCAACCGCGCAGCTCACCGGATGGCCCGCGAAGGTAATGCCATGCAGGAACGAGTCGCCGGTGCCCACGAAGGGCTCGGCCACCCGGTCACTCACGATCATGGCGCCGAGCGGCGCGTAGCCCGAGGTGAGGCCCTTGGCCGAGGTGATCACGTCGGGTATGTAGCCGAACCGCTCGCACCCGAACATGTGGCCGATGCGCCCGTAGGCGCAGATGACCTCGTCGGAAACCAGCAACACATCGTGACGGTCGCAGATCTCACGGACCCGGTCGAAGTAGCCGGGCGGGGGCACAAAGCAGCCGCCGGCATTCTGCACCGGCTCAACGAACAGGGCGGCCACGGTGTCGGGGCCCTCCCTGATGATGGCATCTTCGATGGCGTCTGCCGCGTGCAACGAGCAGTGCGGGTCGTCCTGGCAGGTCGGGCACCGGTAGTGGTTGGTCTCGGGCACCTTCACCGCACCGGGTACTAGCGGCTCAAACACCGTCTTGATGGAATCAAGTCCGGTTATGGACAGCGCTCCCATCGTGGTTCCGTGGTAGGCGAGGTTCCGACTGACGACCTTGACCTTGTCGGGCTTGCCCTTCAACTTGAAGTACTGGCGAGCCAGCTTCCAGGCCGACTCGACGGCCTCGGATCCACCGGTGGTGAAGAACACCCGGTTCAGGTCACCTGGCGCCAGTCCAGCCAGAGTGGCCGACAGTTCAATGGCCGTCGGATGCCCGTAGGTCCAGATGGGGAAGTACCCGAGTGTCGCTGCCTGGTCCCCGGCCGCTCGAGCCAGCTCGGGGCGACCGTGCCCCAGTTGGCTGACGAACAAACCAGCTAGGCCGTCGAGGTACCGGTTCCCCTCGGCGTCCCACACGTAGCACCCCTGGCCGCGCTCGATGACCCGGGTCCCGTCAATGTCGTTCTTGAGGACAGAGAAGTGTCCCCACAGATGCTTTTCGGCCAGTTCAGCCAGGCGCTGGTGCTCGCTCATCGTCGGGTTCCCATCATCGTTCGTTGGTTCAGCTCGCCGTCCCGCCGCCCGAAGCCGGCGGTGGGCCCGCCCGGTCGGCGGGCCGGAAGTGCGCCTTGCACCCCGACCCACCGACCGGAAGGGAGGAAGGATCAGCCGCGCGCCCTGGTCAGGGCGTCGGTGTACTCGATCTCGAACTCACCGGTGTCCTCGATGAACTCGAGGCGCTCCATCGTCGCCGCGGACGGGTAGATGATCTGGTTGTCGAGCACTTCCTGGTCGATGAACTCCTCGGCGGCGCCGTTGGGACTGGCGTACCAGTTGTAGTTCGTCAATTGTGCACCGTTGTGGGCGTCCAGCAGGAAGTTGATAAAGGCGAAAGCCGTGCAGGGATGCGGCGCGTCAACGAGGACGGCCATGCCGTCCACCCAGACGGTGCCACCCTCGTCGGGCACGAAGTAGGTGTACTCGCTCTCGCCCTCCTCGAAGTCCCACAGGAAGTTGCCGCTGTAGCCGTGGCCGACCACGGTCTCACCGGCCACCACCAACTCGCTGTACTGGTCCGAGTCGAAGGCTGCCACCCGGCTCACGGCATCGGCGATGACCGCCTCAGCCTCGGCAAGCTCGTCAGCCGACGTGGAGTTCAGGGAGTAGCCCAGGTACTTGAGCGCCGCGCCCATGGTTTCGCGCGGGTCGTCCAGCAGGCTGATCTTGCCCGACAGGCCGTACTGCTCAGCCAGGCCGGCGTCGAAGAGCAGACCCCAGGTCTGCGGGATGTCGTGCCCGGTCACACCGAGGTCGACGCCCACGCCGGTGGTCCCCCACTGGTAGGCCAGCGTGTAGACGCTGCCCGGGTCGAACGGCGGGTTGTTGAACTTGTCGCCGATGTTGCCGTGGTTCGGGATGGCGTCCTTCTGGAGCGGCTGGACCAGGTCCTCGGAGATGAGGATCGAGATCATGTAGTCCGACGGGACGATCATGTCGAAGCCCGTGCCACCGGGGGAGATCTTGGCGAACATCTCCTCGTTGGACGGGTAGAAGTCCTCGGTCACCGTGACCCCGAACTCGTCCTGGAACGCCGTGATCAGGTCGGGGTCCATGTACTCCGACCAGTTGAAGAACGCCAGGTCGCCGTCGGTCTCGCCGGCCTCGCACGTCTTGAAGCCGCCTGCCGCCTCCTCGTCGTCGCTGCCGCAACCGGCGGCCACCACGCCGAGGATGCCCAACAGGGCGACCACTCGCATCCACTTCCTCATTGCACTCACCTTTCCTCCCTCTCCGAGCCCGTTGCCCGGGAGATCACGAGCGACGCCACGACCAGAGCCATGGACGCCGCCAACATCACGACCGACACGGAGTTCACGAGGGGGGTGACCCCCTTGCGCAGCATGCCGAACACGTAGACCGACAGCGGTGTGCCTCCAACCGCTGAGACGAAGCTGGACACCACCACGTCGTCCAGCGAGATGGTCACCGCCAGCAGGGCCCCACCGATCACGCCGGGCATGATCTGGGGCAGGGTGACCCGGCGGAAGGCCTGCCACCGGTTGGCGTACAGGTCGGCCGCCGCCTCCTCCATGGAGGCATCCAGGTTGGCCAGTCGGGCCCGCACCACGACCGACACGAACGAGATGTTGAACGCCACGTGGCTGAACACCAGCTTCTCGAGGCCGTTCTTGAGGTCGACGCCGGGGATCCAGTCGAACCACGATGCCGTCTCGCTGAAGAAGACCAGCATCATCACGGCCATGGTCACGTCGGGGATGATGATGGGCAGGTACAGCACGGCGTCGAACGCCTTCTGACCCCACCACCGGAACCGTTCCAGGGCCAGGGCACCGGCGGTGCCCAGCACCACGGAGACCAGCGTCGAGACGACGCACACCTTGACCGACACCCAGATCGAGGACTGGATGTTGTCGTTGGCGAACAGGTCCGAATACCAGTCCAGCGTGAAGCCGTTCCAGTTGCCCACCGCGTTGCTGTCGTTGAACGAGAAGACGCACAGCACGATGATCGGGGCGTAGAAGAAGGCGAACACGGCCGCCGAGTGGCCGCGCAGCAGCCACCGGCTGGCCCCCTGGGGCTCGGCGGTCGACCGGGCGACGCCCTTGCTCACAGGTTCTTCCCCCCGGCCCGGAAGTAGATGAGCGTGCTGACCAGCATCACCGCCAGCACCACCACCGACACCGCCGAGCCCACCGGCCCGTTCCTGGCCGACAGGAACTGCAGGACGATGTAGCTGCCCAGCAGGCCCTCCTTGTTGCCGCCCAGGATGGCCGGGGTGACGTAGGCCCCGAAACTGGGCACGAACACCAGCATCGAACCGGCGACCACTCCGGGCCTGGACAGGGGCCAGACCACCCGCCGGAAGGCGGCCCAGCCGCTGGCGTACAGGTCGCGGGCACCCTCCACCAGGTTCCAGTCGATGCGTTCGATGGCCGCGTACAGGGGCAGCACCATGAACGGCAGGTAGCCGTAGACGAGGCCGAGGATCACCGCGTTCGAGGTGAACAGGATGCGACCGTCGCCCAGGCCGAGCATCTCCAGGCCCTGGGTGACCAGGCCGTCGCTGTCCAGCAGCACCCGCCAGGCATACGTCCGGATGAGGAAATTGGACCAGAACGGGATCATGACCGCCACCAGCAGCAAATTGCGCACGGCCGGGCTACGGGTCGAGATGAAGTAGGCCAGCGGGTAGGCCAGCACCAGGCAGATGAGGGTGGCCACCACGGCCATCCACAGCGACCGCCAGGCCACCGTCATGATGATGTCGTCGCCCAGGCGGGCATAGGCGTCCAGGTTGAAGTCGCGCAGCTCGGTCCGGCCGCTGCGGGTGCGGGTGGCGAACGAGTAGGCCAGCACGAACCCCAGCGGGGCGACGAAGAAGACCAGCAGGTAGACGATGGTCGGCAGGCCCAGCAGGAAGCCCTGCCGTGCCTTGGCCCGCTCGGCCTGGTGCTCCAGGCCCGGGGTGACCACCCCGGTGGTCCCGTCCGACTCGGCGGGAGAGGCCGGGGCGTCGCCCGGAGGTGCCTCGACGGGCATCAGCCGGTGACCACCGCGGCGTGGTCGGGTTCGAAGGACACGGTGACGTCGTCCCCCACGTCCCGACGGTCGCCGGCCAGGGTGGTCGGGCAGCGCACCTCGAGGTGCATCCAGTCCACGCCGATGCCGTAGACCACGGCGTTGCCCAGGTAGGTGACGGTCTCCACCCGGCCGTCCACGGTGTGGTGGTCGCCGGGGGCCTCGCCCCGGCGGTGGACGGTGAGCCGCTCGGGCCGGACGGTGACGGCCACCGCCGCTCCGGCGGGCTGGTCCGACGACAGGCGCAGGCGGTCCCCGTTGGCCAGCACCACCTCGTCGGCGCCGGCCACCGTGGCCTCCAGGAAGTTGGTCTGTCCGATGAAGTCGGCCACGAACCGGGTGGTGGGGCGTTCGTAGATGGCCTCGGGGGTGTCGACCTGGAGGAGGCGTCCGTCGTGCATGACGCCGATGCGGTCGCTCATGGTGACCGCCTCCTCCTGGTCGTGGGTGACGTACACGAACGTGATGCCGACCTCGCGCTGGAGGTTCTTGAGCTCGTGCTGCATCTGGTGGCGGAGCTTCAGGTCGAGGGCGCCGAGGGGTTCGTCGAGCAGCAGCACCTCGGGACGGTTCACGAGCGCCCGGGCCAGGGCAACCCGCTGCTGCTGGCCACCGGACAGCTGGGTGGGCTTGCGGTGGGCCATGGAACCCATCTCGACCAGGTCGACGGCCCAGTCGATGAGGCCCCTGCGTTCGGACCGGGGGACCCTGCGCATCTCGAGGCCGAAGCCGATGTTGTCGGCCACCGTCATGTGGGGGAACAGGGCGTAGCTCTGGAACACGGTGTTGACGGGCCGCTTGTTGGGCGGGCGGAGGCCCATCTCCTCGCCGTGGATGCGGATGGACCCCGCCGTCGGGAGTTCCAGGCCGGCCACCATGCGCAGGGTGGTGGTCTTGCCGCAGCCCGACGGGCCGAGCAGGGAGAAGAACTCGCCGTCGGCGATGGTGAGGTCGACGTGGTCCACCGCGGTGACCTCGGTGCCCGAACGGTCGCCGAAGCGCTTGACCACCCCGGCCAACTCGACGGCCGGACCCGCCGCTCGTGGCCCGTCCATGGTTCCGTCCATCGACCGGTCCTCCCCAGTACCTCGCCGAACAGCCCAGAGGATCCCCTCGCCCACCGGGCCCGGAGGAACTACCCTCCGGATCGTGCGGCACACTACTGAATCCGTCGCCGTAGTGCCAGTACTACGACGGATTTCGTCGTCTGAGGCGACTTTGGCGACCTGTTCCGTTGCACCAGCCGACGCCAACGAGGACAGCCGGTGAGGACGGACTCCTTCCTGGCAGCCGCCGGAGCAGCGCCCCACCCCGACGTCGTCGACGCCTCCCTGGCCGACTCGGCCCCCTCGGTGTTCTGGCTGGACCAGCCGACACGTCCGGCCGCCGCACCCCCCCTGTCGGGAACCCATGCCGCCGACCTGGTGGTGGTCGGCGGGGGCTTCACCGGCCTGTGGGCCGCGCTGTGTGCCGCAGAGGCCAAGCGGTCGGTCGTCGTGCTGGAAGCCGGCGAGACCGGGGTGGGCGCTTCGGGGCGCAACGGTGGATTCTGCGATGCCTCCCTCACCCACGGCCTGGAGAACGGGGTGGCCCACTGGCCCGACGAGATCGCCGAGCTGGGCCGGCTCGGTGACCGGAACCTCGACGAGATCGAGGCCACCATCGCCCGGTACGGCATCGACTGCGGAGCCGAGCGCACCGGCGAGCTGAACGTGGCCGTGGCCGACTGGCAGGCCGACGACCTGGCCCACAGCGCCGAGCTGTACCGGTCCCACGGCGTGGAGGCCACCCTGCTGGACGGGTCAGCCACCCGGGACCGGGTCGACTCACCCATCTACCGGGCCGGGCTGCTGGTTCCCGACGGCACGGTGATGCTCGATCCGGCCCGCCTGGCCTGGGGCCTGCGGGCTGCCGCGGAGGGCCTCGGTGTCCGGTTCCACGACCACAGCGCGGTGCGGTCGCTGCGGACCACCGCCGCCGGCGTCGAGGCCCGCACCGACGGGGGCACCGTCGGGGCAGCCAGGGCGGTGGTGGCCACCAACGCCTTCCGGCCTCCGGTCCGGGCCATCCGGCGATCGGTGGCCCCCGTCTACGACCACGTGCTGGCCACCGAGCCGCTGACCCCGACCCAGCGGGCCTCGATCGGCTGGACGGGCCGGGAGGGCCTGTCCGACGTGGGCAACCAGTTCCACTACTACCGCCTCACCCCCGACGACCGGATCCTGTGGGGCGGCTGGGACGCCCTGTACCACTTCGGCAACCGGGTCGGGCCGGACCACGAGCACAGTGCACCGACCACCCGCACGCTGGCCGCCCACTTCCTGGCCACCTTCCCCCAGTTGGAAGGCATCCGGTTCACCCACCGGTGGGGTGGGCCCATCGCCACCACCAGCCGGTTCACCTGCGCCTGGGGCACCAGCCACCGGGGGCGGGTGGCCTGGGCGGCCGGCTACACCGGCCTGGGCGTGGGAGCCAGCAGGTTCGGCGCCCGGGTGGCCCTCGACCTGGCGGACGGGCTGGTCGGCGCCCGGGCCACCGAGCGCACCAGCCTGGAGATGGTCCGCCGGCCACCGTTCCCGTTCCCGCCGGAACCCCTGCGCTGGCCGGCCATCCAGCTGACCCGCCGGGCCATCCAGCGGTGCGACCGTCGGGAGGGTCGACGGGGACCGTGGCTGGCCCTCCTGGACCGGTTCGGCATCGGTTTTGACAGCTGAGCCGATCTAGGTTGCGCGCCATGCATGCCGGGGACCTGCGCGACGTCTCGTTCTGGCACGACACCGTGCCCGGATCACTGGACCCCCGACCGGCCCTGGACGGCGACCGGGACGCGGACGTGGCCATCGTGGGCGCCGGCTACACCGGCCTGTGGACCGCCTACCACCTGCTGCGGCTCGACCCGTCGCTGCGGGTCCTGGTGGTCGAACGCGAGATCGCCGGATTCGGCGCCTCGGGTCGAAACGGAGGCTGGGCGCTCGGCGAATACAGCATCAGCCCCATGGACTGGGCCGCCCGGTCCACCCCGGAGGCCGCGGTGCGCCAGATGCGCGGCCTGTACGACGCCATCGACGACATCGGTCGGGTGGCCGACGCCGAGGGCATCGACTGCCACTACGCCGCCGGAGGCTGGATCGACATGGCCCGCAGCGGCCCCCAGGCCGGGCGCATCGCCGCCGGCGTCCGGGCCCGCCACGCCCTCGGCCTGACCGAGGACGACGTGCGTTGGGTGGACGCGGACGAGGCCCGGTCGTACTGCAATGCCACCGACGTGGTGGGCGGCTGGTTCAACAACCACGTGGCGGCCATCCACCCCAGCCGCCTGGTCCGGGGACTGGCCGATGCCGTGGAACGGCTCGGCGGGACGATCGTCGAGCGGACCGCGGTGGCCGCCATCCACCCGGCAGGCGCCGACGGGCCCGCCCGGCTGGCGACCGACCGGGGCACCGTGCGGGCCGACGTCGTCGTGCGGGCCACCGAGGGCTACACCCGCGACCTTGCCGGCCACCGCCGGACCATCGCCCCCGTCTACTCGATGATGGTGGCCACCGAGCCGCTGTCCGACGACGTGTGGGACGAGATCGGCCTGGCCGACCGCCCGACCTTCGGGGACGGCCGCAACCTCATCATCTACGGCCAGCGCACGGCCGACGGCCGCATCGCCATCGGTGGCCGGGGCGCGCCCTACCAGTTCGGATCGAGGGTCACCTCGACCACCGGCATCCACCACGAGGTGCACGACAAGGTGGAGGCCACCCTGCGGCAGCTCTTCCCGGTGCTGGGTAACGCGGCGATCACCCACCGGTGGGGTGGCGTCCTGGGTCTGGCCCGCGACTGGGTACCCCAGTGCGGCTACGACCGGGCCACCGGCCTGGCATGGGCCGGCGGCTACGTGGGCGACGGGGTGGCCACCGCCAAGCTGGCCGGCCACACCATCGCTGAACTGGTCACCGGGACGGACAGCGAACGGACCGACCTACCGTGGATCGGCCACCTGGCCCGCCGGTGGGAACCCGAACCCCTGCGATGGCTGGGGATCAACGCCGGCCTGTGGCTGGCCGGCGGTGCCGACCGGGCCGAGACCCGCACCGGGCGCCCGGCCCGCCGGGTGGACTGGCTGAACCGGCTCCTCCGGTAGCGACCGGCTCACCCACCCCGGCAGCAGTCGGCGTGGGATCATCGGTGGCGTGCCGTACTTCCCCCGGCGGACGGGAATCGCCACCCTGTCGGCCGTCACGTGCCTGCTGGTCGCCGCCTGCACCGGCGACGCGCCGCCCACCGCGGCACCCCGGGCCACCGCACCCCCGACCACCACCGCAACGCCCACCACCACCG